>JADZET010000174.1 GCA_020850375.1 Phycisphaeraceae bacterium
GCGACGGGTTTGATGTCGCTGCGGAACGACGACGCGTTCTGCCCCGGTGTCGCCAGCGGGGCTAGGATCAGCACGCCGCCGAGCACCAGCCCGGCAATGACCAGCAGGCCGGCGACGGCGTAGAGCGTGGACCTGAGCCGGCGGGGATTCCGGGGGGGCCGGCGCTTCCGGGGGCGGGAGTTCACGAGTTCCACTCCAGACAGAACGTGCGCGACTGTTTCTGCCGACCTTCGATGACCACCAGGCGATGCCACGACCGGTGTCGTCCCTGTGCGGTCAGCAAGACAGAATAACACGTTGAACGATCAGTAAGAAGCTCTGTCGCGGCCTTGCGCTGATCGTCCTTGAGTTCAATCTGCGAGATGGCCTCGGCCACGGTGATGTTGGGCCGTCGGGTACGGAGGCTGATCAATTCGCCGATGGCTCCGGCGTTAAGCGTTGGTTGGCATGCCTCGGCCATGGTCTGGGCGTCGGCTCGGTGGAAGTTAAGCGTGCCGTCGCCCCAGAGCGTCAGATAGGCCGTCACGCCGTGATCGGGGCCGAGCTCCAGCCCGAAGAGTTCTTCCGGCGTCGCCCGAGGGTAGACCTGCTCGAAGCTGCCGAAGCTCCCCGTGACGTCCTTGGAAGACTCGGAAGCGTCAGAAGCCGGCGTGTTGGTTGCCGTAGACGATGACGACCTCAGCGGGCGAGGCTCGGCGCTGACCGCCTGCCCAACCGCCACGGCCACGCGCCCGGCCACAGCGGTGGCTTGCGTCAGATCGTGATGGGCCAGGATGGCATTGAGGTTGACCTTGGCCTGCTCATCGGCCACGGTCCAGGTGAAGGGGACGCCGCCGAGCTCGAGCGTGCCACGCACGAATGGTAAGGGGATCTCGCTGGATTCTTCCGCCTCTTGCAGGACGTTTTCGGGCCTGGACAGCAACAGGTTCTGCAGGCTGATCGCCCCCCAGCGGAGTTGGAGCGCCTCCTGAGCGTGAGCAGCGTCGGCGGCGCGGGACAGGCTCAGACGCGTCACCACGCCCAAGGCCGCGCCCGCGATGACCAGGAGCATCAGCGTGAGGATCAGGGCGAAGCCGCGAGGTTGTCGATGCCTGTTCGTGTGCATGGCGTGTTCAGCGGACCTGCAACGTGCGATCAAGGCGCGGGAGATCGGGATCAGACCACTCGACGATCAGCCGGACGCGCGTGGGCGAATTGCTCTGCTGGATCGGCTGGCGGGCCCAGGAGGATTCAAGGACCGAATCTTCCTGCTCGAGGTCGTTGGCCTGGGGCGAATGATCGCTGTTGTCGCGGGTTTTATCGGCATTGTCCGTGCTTGCCGGCACCAGACGGAATCGCTTGACGTCTCCGCAGACCAGGTCGGACCAGGTGTTGCGATTCGATAGATCATCAAGATTGACCTGCTTGCGGACGAGCCAGCGCGGCCTGGCGATTTCGTCGGCGGTGGAATTTGTGTCCTCCGTTTCGACGAGGTGATAGGTCACCTCGACGGGTCTGTGATGCGGCTGGCGCGTGTCGGCGTCGAGGTGGCTGAATCCCCCCCGGAAGGTGAGCGTCTGAGTGCGGGGGTTCATCTCCACCTGTTGAACGTGGGCAAGGTCGTAGGTCAGCAGCGCCACCAGATCCTGCTGCCAGCCGGGACGGGCGTTGTCCATCACCGTGAGCGCGCGGGCCTGGCGGTGCAGGCCGACGGTGACGTTCAGCGCCGCGAACATGAGCAGGCTCAGCAGCACGGTCGCTCCGAGGACCTCCACGAGGGTAAAGCCATCATCCAACGAGCCGCGACCGTGAGGGAGCGGTGGCCTTTGGGCCGCGCCGAGCCGCGGGAGCACCGCTTGCTGACGCGCGCGGCTCGTGGCGTAGCGCGGACGGTTGTTCCACGGGCATCGCCTCATGGCCGACCCCCCATGTCGTGGGATGACCACGCCATCGCCTGGGCGCCGGCGTCGGGCTCGTCTTCTCGCTCCGGCGTATTGGCCGGCTCCTCTTCGCGGTCGCTGCTCGCGGGCAGGACCACGTCCAGCGAGATCAGCGGCCGCGCACTGTCTGTCGCTCGCTCGTCCGAGATCTCCAGCCGGACCATCTGTCCGCCGATCGCCTCGACGTCGGGATGCTCGATCACGTACGTCCGCCAGCGCAGGGCCTGCTCCTCCAACTGGCCGGTGGATTCGATAGGGAAGCTCGATGACGGATCAGCCGGGGGCTTAGGCGTAGTCGATTCCGCATCGGAGGGTTGGGTTTGCGGGATGGACGGTGTCTTGCTCCCGACCGTCCGCCACCACTTCGTCAGCAGCTGATCCGCTGCGTCGGCCGCCTCGAGCCGACGGTTCGCCGTGGCAGCCTGCCGCGTGGCATTGGCCTTGGCGGCCAGCACGCCGGCCAATAGCGTGGCGACGAGCACCAGGCTCCCGAGCACCTCGACAAGCGTCAGGCCGGTTCGCCCGTTACTTCCGGGGGTTGAAGATTTGCGTGACGGTATTTTCATCAATGGGCGTGGTGATCTGGCCGGTCAAGCCGGCGACAAGGATCCATTGCTCCTTCTGGATCGAACCTGGGCCGGGGTCGTCGACGATCCGCAGGGCGTAGGAAGGCGTGAGGGCCGCATGGCTTGAACTCGCTGGAGTGCAGGGAAGAGCGATCTGGCCGGCGGAGAGTGACTGATCGGGCGTGACGATCCGCTCGATCCGAAGCGAGCCGTTGAGGGTGACCTGATCGATGACGCGGTGGAGCTCCATCCCCACGTCAATCGCCTGGACGACCTGCTCGTCGAGGTTGAAGAGCAGTTGGACGGGCCGGCCCAGCGACGCCGCCTCGCGCCGGGCGGCGGCGTCGAGGGCGGTCAGGCCTCCCGTCGCCTGTTGCAGGTTCGCGATCCGCCGCGCGGCCCTGAAGGATGCCACCGCCACCGAGGCCAGCAGCCCCGTCAGGAGCAAGACAGCCAGCAGTTCCAGCAGCGTGAATCCGTGGCGATGACGCGACAGGAGAACCTCCCGACAATTCATCCATCAAGGCGCTGTGACGTTGCCCGCGGCGCTCGAGCCGCCCGACGATGAGCCACGCAATTCCGAACTGTTCAGGTCCTGGTCCGCCCCCGTGCCGCCCTCGCGGCCGTCGGCGCCGTAGCAGAGGATCTCGTAGGGTCGATCGTCCCGCCCGGGGCTGAGGTACTGGTACGGCCGGCCCCACGGGTCGCTCGGCACTTGATCGATCAGGGGTTCGGGGATCTGGTCCGTGGTCTGCACGAGGGCCTGGAGGCCTTCCTCGTTGGTGGGGTACCGCCCTGTCACGCCGTAGAAGGTCTCCACGGCGTTGCGCAGCGTCGAGAGCTCTAGCTTGGCCGTGTTCTGCCGGCCTCGGATGAGGTAGCCCCGCACGTTGATCGTCACCACGCTGGCCAGCAGGCCGATCAGCACCAGCACCACCATCATCTCGACGAGGGAGAAGCCGGGAGGGGATTTCACCACGGAGAGCACGGAGGACACGGAGGAAGACACTCGAGAACGAGCATGGAGTTCCCGTACCGGATAATGGCGTGCAATGCCGGAATGAGCTGTTTTTCTATATCTATTCATGGTCTTGCCTCTGTGCATTTCTCTGTGTCCTCCGTGATCTCCGTGGTAAATCTTCCTTGCTTACAACACATTGCCCGCCTCGAGCATCGGCAGCACGGTGGCGAAGGCGATGAAGCCCACGACCACCACCATCACCAGAATCAGGAGCGGCTCGAGCACGGCATTCAGACGCGTCGCCGCCACGGCCACCTGCTGGTCGTACTCCTGGGCCAGCTCGTCGAGCATCTCCTCGAGCCGGCCCGACTGCTGGCCGACGGCGAAGACCTGCACCACCACCGGGCCGAAGGCGCGCTGGTCCGAGAGCGCCTCGCCGATGTCCCGCCCCGCGGCCACCGCCTGGGCCGCCTGATCGAGCGCCTCGCGGATGAGCTGATTGGAGGTCGACGACGCGGCCGTGCGCGCGGCGTCGAGGAACACAATGCCGCTGCGCATCAGCTCGGCGATGATCATCGCGATGCGGGCGATGGCCTGTTTACGCACAACCTCACCAAGGATCGGCGTGCGCAGGAGCAGCCAGTCCCACCCCCGCCGGCCGCGCCCTTTGGGGTTGCGCAACATCGCCGAGAAGCTCACCGCCGCCAGGGCCACGATCACCAGCAACAGCCACCACCACCCTAGAAGCAGATCGCTGGCATGCTTGACCAGTCGCGTCACCCCCGGAATGGGCTGGCCCGCCTCTATGAGCCCGTCGAGCAGGCGAGGCACCACCACCGTCATCAGGAACACCGACACCGCCGCGGCCATCGACAGCACGATCGCCGGGTAAATCAGGGCCGTGGCCAGTTTCCCCCGGAAGAGCGCCCACCGCCCCCGGAAGACGGCCAGGCGCTTGAGCGACACGTCCAACGCCCCGGCGTTCTGACCCACCTCGGCCAGGCTCACGCAGTAGGTGTCGAACACGTCCGGCCGCTGACGCATGGCGTCGGCGAGGCTGTGGCCCTCGGCGATCGAGTCACGCACCTGCAGCAATATCCCCCCGAACGAGCCCTGATGCTGCTTGAGGATCGTGTCCAGGGCCTCGAGCAGCGGCATGCCCACGGTCAGCAGTGTGGCCAACTCGCGGACGAACGTCGTCACGCGGTGGGCCGGCTGACGGCGCACGCGCAGTGACGCCAGAGCGGTCCGCCATCCCCGTGGGGACCTCGCCTGGGCCAACGGCTCAACCGCCACCACGGTCAGGCCGCGAGCCCGCAGCAGGTCGCGGGCCGCACGCGGCGTGTCCGCCAGGATCGTCCCGGTGGCGGTAGACGCGTCAACTTCCCAGGCTCGGTACGTATAGACGGGCACATACTTCTCCGTCAATTCATCCCGGTGATCCGCTCGACCGCATCGTCACACGCAGCACTTCCTCGGCCGTCGTGATGCCCGCGAGGATCTTGGACAGCCCGTCGTCACGCATCGACAGCATGCCGTGCTCGAGCGCGGCCGCCTGGATGTCCGCTGCCGTGGCACGCTGCTGCACGCACCGGCGGATCACTTCGTCTACTGCCAGGAGCTCGAACACACCCACGCGCCCCCGGTAGCCCGTATTCCGGCATCGTTCGCACCCGGCGCCCTTGCGCAGGTGCGCCGCCTCATGGCCGCTGATGCCCAGGTCCAGGCGATCGAACTCATGCGGCAACGGGGTGTAGGCCTGGCCGCAGTCCGGGCAGACGCGCCTGACCAATCGCTGGGCCAGCACGCCCACGAGCGAACTGGCCGCTAGATACGCCTCGATCCCCAGGTCCAGCAGGCGCGTCACGGCGCTGGCCGCGTCGTTCGTGTGCAGCGTCGAGAAGACCAGGTGCCCCGTCAGGGCCGACTGGATGGCCATCGCCGCCGTCTCCTGGTCACGCACCTCGCCGACCATGATGATGTCCGGGTCCTGACGCAGCACGCTCCGCAGGCCGCTGGCGAAGGTCATGCCCTTCTTGGTATTGATCTGCGTCTGGCTCACCCCCGGAAGTTGATATTCAATCGGGTCCTCGAGCGTGATCACGTTGCGGACGGTGCTGTTGATCTCCTGCAGCGCGGCGTAGAGCGTCGTGGTCTTGCCGCTGCCCGTCGGGCCGGTGACCAGGATCAGCCCGTGCTCGACGGTGATAAGGTTGCGGAATCGTTCAAGCGTCGTGGCGTTCATGCCCAGCTGCTGGAGGCTCAGGAGCTTCGAGCTCTTGTCCAGCAGTCGAATCACCAGCCGCTCGCCGAAGGCCCCCGGCAAGGATGCGATGCGCAGGTCGATGATGCGATCGCCCACCGCCACGGTGGCGCGCCCATCCTGCGGCAGACGCTTCTCGGCGATGTTCATCCCGCCCATGACTTTGATGCGGCTGAGCACTTCTTCCTGAAGGGCCTTGGGCAACTCGTAGGCGTTAAAGAGCATCCCGTCGATGCGCAGCCGCACGATCAGCCGGTCCTCGTAGGGCTGGATGTGTACGTCCGAGGCTTCCTGTCGCACGGCCTCGAAGAGGATGAGGTTGACGAGCTTGATCACCGGCGCCCGCGTGGCCACGTCCAAAAGGTCTTCGCGCTGGCGGAGCGAGGCGAGTTCCTCAGCCATGTCCTTGGCGTCCAGACGCGAGATCATCGCCTGCGCCTGCTCGCCCCGGTGCTGATACGCCGCGTTAATCCCCGCCTGGATCACGGTCGCCGGGGCGAACACGGGCACGACGGGCTTGTTCAGCCAGCGGGCGACGATCTCCAGGGGCTCGAGGTCGTCCCACCGCGCCACCGCCACGGGAAGTTGGCCATTCTCGCCGGCCAGGCCGAGCATTACGTGCTGACGGGCGAAGGCGATGGGCACCTTCTCCACGAAGCTCGCCGACGCCGGCCGATCCGCCAAGTCCTGGAGATACTCCACCCCCGCGGCCTCGGCGATGGATCGCGCGATCGCCGCCTCGTCCAGCCCCTTCTGCCGGGCGACGGCCAGCGGCGAATGGTCCACATCTCCACTGGACGAAGGCGTCACCTCCGGCAGCGTCACGCCCACCCGCCGGGCCTGGGCCTGGAGTGCTTGGGCCAGTCTGTCCTGAAGCGCCTGCATACGTATTCGCCTTCACGAGCCGCGAGCGTCAGCGAGCGATTGTTTGGTATTCCCTCCGCTCCCTCACGGTCGCGGCTCGTGAAGGCAGGGTGGTCCAACGAGCCGCGACCGTCAGGGAGCGGTGGCCTACGGCATCAGCAACGGCTCGCTCGCCGGCAGATCCTCAGCCAACCCCGCCGCCTCCCGGTCCAGACGCGATAGGTACTTGAGCCCCTCGAAGCTGTCGCCGCGCAGGATCACCGGCCGAAGGAATACGAACAGAGTATTCTCCGACTGGTTCTTGGAGCGGTTGCTGAATAGGTATTTGACCAACGGGATGTCCCCCAGCAGCGGGAATTTCTGGATCGTCTCGCTGAAGTCCTTGCGATTGAGCCCGCCGACGACGATGGTGTGGCCGTCGGGCACGGTCACCTCGCTCTCGATGGCGTTGGTCTGACGCGGCGGGGGGATGCCCTCGCCGCCGTCGCCGGAGAAGGCGCTGAGCTCAATGGCATACGCGAGCTGAAGGTGATCGCCCTCGGAGATGTGCGGCGTGAGCGTGATGGTCGTGCCGGCCGTGGCGTAGCCGGCGAAGCTCGTCGTGGCCACGTTGTTCGAGGCGTTGACGCTGGTGA
>JADZET010000175.1 GCA_020850375.1 Phycisphaeraceae bacterium
ACGTGGCGATCCACTCGGCGACGATCGCGCTGATGAACAACAACCTCAACCGGATCCCGTTCCTGATCGACCTGTCACGGCGGACGTACGCGGTGATCATGCAGAACATGCTCATCGGGCTGGTGGTCATCCTGCTGTTCGGCGGGTTGGCCGTGGCGGGCAAGATTGCGCCGTGGCTGGCGGCGGTGCTGCACCTGCTCAGCGGGGTGCTGGTGATCTTTAACTCGGCCCGGCTGGTGCGTGCGGGCGAGGAGATCGAACACGCCGAGGCGCAGATCGGTCGGGGCGGGTCGGGTCGCGGGGCGCTGCGGCCGCAGCCGACGTCACCGCCGGCGCTTCCTGCCGGGGCGTTGGCGCAGGTTCAGTAGAGGAATCAGCCGACCTGCCGGCGTTGGAAGAGCAGGACGGCCAGGGCGAGCAGCGCGGCGGTGTAGGCCAGGCTGTAGCCGCTGGCGGTGAGGACGAAACTCAGCGGGATCGGCCGTTCCTGCTTGATGGCGTCGGCCACCCAGAGGACCTGAAGATCAGGCACCAGACCATACAACCCGCGCAGGAGCCAGGATCCAAGCCTGGCCGCCGCCGAGAGGGCCTCGGCGGGCGGGTGCTGGCGCAGGTACGCGCCGAGGATCGAGTCGTTGACCAGGCCGAGCATGAACAGGACCAGGCACAGGACCAGGGTCATGACCTGCTTGAGGCGCGTCGAGGCGGCGATGGCGGCGGCGGCGAAGATCAGGACGGCCTGGAGCACCAGGGCGAGGGCCAGGATGATCTGGGGCAGGTTCGGCTTGCGGGGGTCGAGCAGGTGGGCGTGGAAGTCGGCGGTGATGGACTGGAACCGCCAGTCGGGGCTGATCAGCAGGACCATCACCCAGGCCAGTCCCAGCAAGGCCAGCAGGCAGTAGACGGCCGCGGCGTGGAAGACCCAGCGGTAGAGGTAGTTGCCCAGGACGGCCACGAGCATGGCCAGGAAGAAGGCGCCGAAGCCCAGGACGATCACGGGCAGGTCGGGGTGGTCGCGGGCGGCCTGGAGGACGCCGTGGCGGACGGTCATCAGGAAGACGATGCCGAGGATGACGAAGGCCGTCAGCTCGGCGACGGCGATGCCCAGGAACTTGCCCAGGACGAACAGCGGGCGGGCCACGGGCTTGGAGATGACGGTCAGGACGGTCTTGTTCTCGATCTCGTCGGTGATGACGCTCGTGGCGGTGAAGGCGGCGATGAGCAGGCAGACGAGCGCGATGGTGCTCAGGCCCATGTCGACCAGGAGGGTGTTGTCGTCCTCGAGGGTGTAGGCGGCCAGCGAGGGGTTGAGGATCAGGGCCAGGACGCCCGCCAGCAGCAGGATGATGAAGATCGGCTGGCGGATCGACTGGGCGAAGGTGTTGCGGGCGAGGGTGAGCAGTTGCTGGAGCATGGGGAGCCTCGGGCGGTGGGCCGGGGGACGGGACGGTGGGGGAGCGAATCATCGAGAGGCTTTATGATACGACGATGCGGGAGAGGTGTTGGTTCGCGGCGGACGGGGGCATGGGAACAGACGAGGGGGCGGTTGCGTAAGGACGGCGTCGGGGGGGCGGCCGATCCAGAAGGGCAGGCGGCATGACCGGCGGAAATGACCAGCAGACATACCAGCGTGGATTGGCGTCGTCGCTGCTGGGCCTGGGCGTGCAGCTCGGGCTCCTGATCACCAGCGTCCTGATGGGGCTGTGGTCGCAGAGCCCGGCGGTGCACGTGCTGACCTGGCTGCTCCTGGGCGGGCTGCCGGTGTGGGTGATCCTTGTCCTGATCTATCAGCAACACCGGCTCGAACGGGCGGAGTCGCTCGAGCTCGAGCAGCTCGCGGCGGGCAAGGGCGAATCGGCGGCGATCTTCCAGGAGGCGGACGACGAGCTGGGGATGGCGCGGCGGCGGCTGGACCGGCTGTACAGCTGGGGGCTGTCGGGCGTGAGCGTGGTGGTGGGGGTGTATCTGACGGCGATCGGGCTGTGGCGGCTGTCGGCCAACTACCAGGCGCTGGTCGACGCGGCGACGACGGCGGCGCAGACCGGGGCGGGCGTGGACCGGGTGGTCGGGGCGGCGCTGACGGCTCGGAACCTGACGACGATCGCGATGGGGCCGGGGTCCAACGCGGTGGGGCTTGGCGTGTTCGGGGCGGCCGGGGCGTTCCTGGCGTTCATCGCGGCGCGGTACCTGGCGGGGATGACGAAGGTCGAGTCTTGGCGGCTGTTGCGCGGCGGGGCGGCGACGCTGATGGGCGCGGCGGTGGGGATGGCCCTGGTGATGGTCGGGTCGATCGCGGGGTATTTCGGGCACCTCTGGGCGCTGGGGGTGGTGGCCCTGGTCCTGCCGGCTCTGATGGCGCTGCTGGGCGTCGAGACGTTGCTGCAGCAGGTCTTCGGGATCTACCGCCCGCGTCGGCCGGGCGAGCGGCCGCGGCCGGCGTTCGAGAGCCGGCTGCTGGGGTGGCTGAGCAGCCCCGAGTCGCTGGCGAAGATCATCAACGAGACGATCAACTATCAGTTCGGGTTCGAGGTGTCGCGGAGCTGGTTCTATCAGCTGATAGGCAGGGCGATCACGCCGCTGCTCCTGGTGGGGCTGGCGGTGCTCGTCGGCAGCAGCTCGCTGGTGTTCGTCGGTTCTTACGAGGGGGCGATCGTGACGCGGTTCGGGCGGATGTCGGGCGAGCCGCTGGGGCCCGGTCTGCACGTGAAGCTGCCCTGGCCGATCGAGCGGGCGAGGAAGTTCGACGTGACACGGGTTCAGGAGGTCATCATCGGCGGCGAGGCTGTGCACGGCGTCAACACGGCGGTGCTGTGGACGAACCAGCACACGACGGAGGACGAGACGTACATGATCGCGGCGCCGACGCCGGTGTCGTTGGAACTGGCGGGACGGCCCGCGGGGGGGGCGGCGAGCGAGGCCGCGGCGGCGGGCGGGCAGCGGACGCCGGGCATGACGCTCGTGGCGTCGCAGATCCAGGCGCAGTACCGCATCAAGGACCTCAAGCAGTATGTCACGCTGGCGGATGATCCGGGGCGGCTGCTCGGGGCGATGGCGCAGCGGCGGGTGAGCGAGCTGTTCGTGACGCGGGACATCGACCTGCTTCTGACGACGGACCGACTGGCGACGGCGGAGCTGTTGGCCCGTCAGATCCAGGCGGACGTGGACGAGGCGGGATTGGGGCTGGAGATCATCTTCGTGGGGGTCAACAGCGTGCACCCGCCGCAGACGGCCGGGGTGGCCGACGCGTTCCACGAGCAGGTCAAGGCGCTGCAGGAAAAGCAGAGCGCCATCGAGAAGGCCCGCGGGACGGCGACCGCGACGCTGGCTCGGGTGGCGGGGTCGGTGGACAAGGCGCTCGAGCTCGACGGGGCGATCCGCGAGCTTGAGAAGCTCATCCAGGACGCGCCGACGGGCAAGGTGAACAAGGAGCAGGCGGAGGAGATGCGGCGCCGGACGGCCGAGGCGCAGGTGCGCGTCGATCAGCTCTTAACGGCGGCCCGCGGGCAGGCGGCCGAGCGGATCTACGACGCCCTGGCCTACCGCTGGGAGCGTGAGCTGACCGAGCGCGGCAAGGCGTGGCGGTTCACCGCCCAGCTCGACGCGTTCAACCGGGCCAAGCACTACTACATGGCCCGGGAGTACCTGGACGTGCTGGCCGAGGTGCTGCCCCAGACGCGGCGGTACGTGCTGCCCCCGCAGGCCGGGGGGGCCAACGGCGGCCCGATGCCGGGCGTGATCCGATTGGACCTGAAGGAATCGACGACGTCGCTTTCGAACATCCTCCAGCCGCAGCAGTGAGGGCGTGAAGGAAGAACAATCATCCGGGCCTGAAGGGCCCGGCTTGGAAGCCCACGGGGGCGTTTTAGGACGATGGTGAGATTATGAGGAACAGCTTTACGATCGTGCTCGGTGTGCTGATCGCCCTGGTGATGCTGGCGTACATGTTCGCCTTCACCGTCCGCTACGACCAGGCGGCGGTGCTGACGACGTTCAACCGGGCGGTCGATCCGGTGACGGACGCGTCGGGCAAGGTGATCGAGGCCGGCAGCGTCAAGCAGGAGCCGGGGCTCTACTTCCGCTGGCCGTGGCCGGTGCAGCAGGTCGAGTACTACACGACGCGGCTGCAGATCCTCGAGGACCAGCTCGAAGAATTGCAGACAGCGGATCGCTTCAGCCTGGTGATGCGGACCTATGTCGTCTGGCGGATCAAGGATCCTCTTGCGTTCTTCCGGGGGCTGCGGACGACCGAGGCGGCGGAGGTGCAGCTGCAGTCGATGCTGCGCAGCGTGCGCGGGATCATCAGCCGGTACGCCTTCACGGACATGGTCAACCCGTACCCTGAGAGGCTCAAGCTGCGGGAGATCGAGTCGCAGATGCTGGCGCAGATCCAGGAACGGCTGGCGCAGAGCGGGTACGGGATCGAGGTCCGGTACATCGGGATCCGGCGGATGATGCTGCCCGAGGGGGTGACCGAGAGCGTGTTCGAGCGGATGAAGGAGACGCGTCTGGCGATCGCGGCGCGAGCGCGAGAGGAGGGCGGGGCGCAGGCGGCGGCGATCCGCAGCGAGGCGACGGCGGCGAGCAAGCGGATCCTGGCGTTTGCCGAGGAGCGGGCGCTCAAGCTGCGGGCGGAGGGCGACGCGCAGGCGGCGAAGTATTACGACGTGTTCAACAAGGACCAGGAGCTCGCGGCGTTCCTGCGGCGGATCCAGACGCTGCGGGCGGCCCTGCCGGGGGCGACGGTGGTGCTGCCGGTCGAGGAGATCGCGCCCGAGGGCGGGCTGATCAGCCCGCAGGGCGCTGGGCCGGTGAAGCTCGGACGGTAGTCGAACGCCATGCCGCACGTCCCGGACGTGCCAGGAGTCTCTTGGACGATGTCACACACGCACGGTCATCACGACCACGATCACGACCACCATCACCACGACCACGGGGCGCACGGTCACGGGCTGCTCGACGGGGCGGACCAGCCCGTGTCGTCGCGGGAGCAGGAAGAACTCCTGGACCCGGCGCAGCAGTCGCTGTCGGACGCGCTGCGGGTGATGTTCATGCTGCTGAAGCTGGTGATGCTGCTGGCGTTGGTGGGTTTTGCGTTGAGCAACTACTACACGGTGGGGGTGGGCGAGGTGGCGGTGCGGCTGATGTTCGGGAAGATCGTCGGCCAGGGGCGGGCCGAGGAGGTGATCCGGTCGGACGGGGCGGGCGGGGCGCGGCCCTACTTCGCGCTGCCTTACCCGATCATGCAGGTGGTCAAGATCCCGACGACCAGCCGGCTGATCACGCTCAATCGAGCGTTCTGGTTCGACACCACGGGTAACCCCGAGGGACGGCATGGGCCGATGGACCCGGTGCGGAACGGGTCGCTGCTGACCGGCGACGCGAACCTGGTGCACGCCCGCTGGACGGTGCGGTACCAGATCAAGGACCCGGTGGCGTACATCCGCAACGTGGCGGACCCCTCGACGCCGGACCGACTGGTGGAGATGGGCGACCGGCTGGTCGAGCGTGCGGCGGAGCAGGCGGTGGTGTTCACCTCGGCGCAGCTGACGGCGGACCAGATGCAGCGTGGGCTGCGCGGGTCGGACTACGACCTGGCCCGGCGGCGGATGCAGCAGAGCCTCGACGAGGCCGACAGCGGCGTCGAGGTGCTGGAGGTTTCCACGACCGAGACGGTCTTCCCCGTGGACGTGCGTGACGCGTTCATGGCTGTGATCCGGGCGGAGAACGAGCGGGCCCGTCAGATCGAGGAGGCGCAGAAGGAGCGAGCTCGCATCCTCGGCGAGACGGCGGGGGAGGCGTATGAGCCTCTCTTGGCGCTGATCGGGAAGTACGAGGCGGCGACGACGCTCGGTGACGCCGGTCAGGTCGCCGAGGTGGACGGGTGGATCGACCGGGCGTTTGCCGACCTGTCCGTGCCGGCCGAGGGCGGCGCGGTGTCGATCGGCGGCCGAGTGGCCGAGGCGATCAACGACGCCCTGGTCTACCGGACGCAGACGGTCAAGCGCACGCAGTCCGAGGCGGACTACTTCTCGCTGCTCAAGAAGCAGTACGACGCCAACCCGCGGGTCGTGACCGACCGGCTGTGGCAGGACGCGGTGCAGGAGGCGCTGGGGCAGGACGTGGAGATGATCCTCGTGCCCGGCGCGTGGCAGCCCTACGTGGAGATCAACCGCGACCCGCAGAAGTGGCGCGAGCGCGAGGAGAGACGGCTGCAGCAGCAGTCAGGCCCGCGGCCGCAGCAGCCCTGAGCCGGGCCGTGGCGGCGGGGGACGTGGGCGAGCGACCCAGGCAAGCACGAAGGCGGTGACGTGATGGCAGTCGAGCGTGGCGGAGCCGGCGCGGGCGAGGCGATCGTCGTCTGCGGGAAGCTGACGAAAATCTTCCGCGATTTCTGGATGCGCAACCGCGTCCGGGCCGTGGAGGACGTGGATCTGGAGGTCCGGCGCGGCGAGGTGCTCGGGCTGCTCGGGCCCAACGGGTCGGGCAAGAGCACGACGATCAAGATGATCCTGGGGCTGCTGCGGCCGACGTCGGGGCGGATCGCGGTGTTCGGCAAGCTGCCCGACGACGTGGCGATCAAGAGGCGGATCGGCTACCTGCCCGAGGAGTCGTACCTGTACCGGTTCCTCGACGCGCGCGAGACGCTGGACTACTACGGGCGGCTGTTCCACCTCGAGCGGCGGCAGCGGATGCGGCGCGTCGAGATGCTGCTGGAGATGGTGGGGCTCGAGGCGGCGCAGCGCCGGCCGGTCGGCGAGTACTCCAAGGGGATGCAGCGGCGCATCGGGCTGGCCCAGGCGCTGATCAACGACCCGGAGTTCCTGATCCTCGACGAGCCGACGACGGGGCTGGACCCGATCGGGACGCGGCAGATCAAGGATCTGATCCTGGAGCTGGGCCGGCGGGGCAAGACGGTGCTCTTGTGCAGCCACCTGCTGGCGGATGTCGAGGACGTGTGCGATCGGATCGCCATCATGTACGGGGGGAAGGTGCGGCTGGAGGGGACGGTCGACGAGCTGCTCGTGCGGCAGGACGTGATGACGATCCAGACGGGGCTGCTGGACGATCCGACGATCGAGCAGGTCGAGTCGGTGCTGACGCGTCACGGCCAATCCATTGAGCGCGTGGAGCGTCCGCGGCAGAAGCTCGAGTCGCTGTTCCTGGAGATCGTCCACCGGGCCCAGGCCGAGGGGGCGTCCACCAGCGGGGCGCGGTCGGGCGGGAAGATCGCGGAATTCCTGACCACGGACGAGGGAGTGGATCAGGGACAGGCGTTGATCGATCGATTGGCGGGCGCCGCGGAAGAGGCTGCGCCCCAGGTCGATCAGACGGCGGCCGCCGAACCGCAGGCGCCGACGCCGACGAAGCAAGTCATCGAGTCGTTGGCGACGCCCAAGCCGGTCGGGCCGCCGCCGAAGGCGAAGACGCCCGCCAAGGACCAGGACGTGGACAAGAGCGTGATCGACCGGCTCCTGGACCCGGGCAGCGGCCCCCGGAAGGCCGAATAAGTCATGGCGAGCAGCGGACGCAACTGGTGGTGGATCCTGGCGGGGATCGGCGGCACGACGCTGTTGATCGCGGCGGTGACGGCCGCGCAGGGTTTGGGCGTGGCGGCCGGCTGGGCCGTGGTGGCCGGCGGGTCGGTCGGGCTGTTGTGGGGGCTGTGGGGTCTTTGGCACTGGCGGACGCAGCCGACGGTGGCGCGGCTGGGGACGATGGTGGCGGCGACGACGGCGGCGGGGCTGCTGGGGTTGCTGCTGCTGCTGGCTGGGCGGAGCAATGGGGCGGTCGCGGTGGCGGGGGTGTGGTCGATGGCGGCGGCGATGGGGGGAGGCGTGTGGCTGCTGCGGCGACTGCTGGGAGGGCGGTCGGCGGTGCTGGCGGTGGCGCGGACGATGGTGGACGAGGCCATCCGCATGAAAGTGGCGCTGGTGTGCGTCGGGGCGCTGGCGCTGCTCGTGCCGGTGCTGCCGATGGCGTTGGACAAGCACGAGCTGTTGCGCTACCGGATCATGTTCACGCTCAGCTGGAGCCTGATGGGCGTGGGGGTGATCCTGGGGCTGATGACGATCTTCCTGTCCTGTGCGACGGTGGCGGGGGACCTGCGGCATCGGCAGATCTACCTGACGTTGACGAAGCCGTTGGGGCGCTGGGGGTACCTGCTGGGCAAGTGGGTGGGGATCATGGCGCTCAACGCGCTCTTGATCGTCGTGACGGGGATCGGGGTGTACAGCTTCGTGATCCTGCTCGAGCGATCGGGCACGCAGCGGGACGACTACGACCAGCAATCGGTGCGGCGGGAGGTGCTCGTGGCCCGGGTGTCGGCGCAGGCCAAGCCGCCGCCGGGGGTGGACTTCGAGGAGGTGTATGAGCAGCGGCTCAAGCAGCTGCGCGAGGAGCACCCCGAGGAATTTGCCGAGGTCAGCGAGCACGAGAGGCAGAACATGATCGCGGCCCTGCGGGCGCAGTGGCACACGATCGAGCCGCAGAACTCCGAGGCGTACTTCTTCGACGGACTCGGCGCGGCGAAGTCCAGCGGCCAGCCGATCCAGCTTCGATTGCACCCGCTGGCGACGCGCTCGTTCGCCGAGACGGTGGTGCAGGTCGCCCTGCGGATCAACGGGCGGGTGATGCCCACGGCCGTCTACCGGCTGGCGGACCGCAACGTCAGCCTGATCCCGATCCCCTCGGAGCTGGTCGATGATCAGGGGCGGCTGCTGGTGGAGATCGCCAACGTCGACGACCCGGACCGGCCGCTGTCGGGCAGCATCACCTTCGCGCCGGGGGAGGGGATCCAGGCGCTCTACCGGGTCGGGGGCTTCGAGGCCAACCTCGGGCGGGCGCTGGCGGTGACGTGGATCAAGCTCGGTTTCCTCGCGGCGCTGGGGCTGGCGGCGGCGACGGTCCTGGACTTCCCGGTGGCGTGCCTGCTGTGCCTGCTGGTCTACGTCGGGGCGTCGGCGAGTGGGTTCTTCGAGCAGTCGCTGGCGGACTTCGGCGTGCGGGCGAGGCTGGACGTCTCGGGCTGGCGGCAGTTCCTGGCGGTGCTGACGGCCTTCGTCAAGGGCATGCAGGAGGGGGACGTGTGGGAGTCGCTGAAGATCCCGATCCGGATGATCGGGCAGACGTTCATGGCCATGGTGCCGTCGCTGGGACGGTATGCCGTGGCGGCGCCGGTGTCGGACGGGCAGGCGGTGGGGTGGTCGGTGCTGGGGTCGGCGGCGCTGTGGGTCGGCGGGCTGTGGACGATCGGGTGCGGACTGGTCGGGTGGGTGCTTTTCAGGACACGCGAGCTGGCGAGGGTGATGGTGTAACCCCCGGGAGTGGGGACTCACGTTCTGCCCCATGATGGGGCGGGAGAATCGCGAAGGAGCGTCATGCGTTCGAGAGGGATCCAGCTTGCGGCCGTGGCGGCGCTCCTGCTGAGCCTGGGGTTGTCGATGGTCCTCGGCGGGGCGGCGCGGCTGAGCTACCAGTCGCACGGGTTAGGTCTGGGCGGGAAGATCACCAAGGACCTGCCGCCGGAGATGGCGGTGCTGACGGCGGGGCTGGGCAGCTTCCGGGGGCTGTTCGTCAACGTGTTGTGGTACCGGGCGACGAAGCTTCAGGAAGAGGGGCGCTTCTACGAGGCCGACACGTTGGCGCAGGCGCTCACGACGCTGCTGCCGAGTTCTCCCCAGGTGTGGCTGTTCCAGGCGTGGAACATGGCGTACAACATCTCGGTGGCCACCTACACGCCCCAGGAGCGGTGGGACTGGGTGAGCAAGGGGGTGAGCCTGCTGCGTGAGCGGGGCATCCGGGCCAACCCGACGTCGATCGTGCTCTACCGGGAGCTGGGGTGGATCTTCTTCCACAAGATCGGCGAGCGAGCGGACGACGCGCACTGGTACTACAAGCAGCAGCTCTGCTACGAGTGGGAGGAGCTGCTGGGCGAGCCGCCGGACGACCCGGCGGGCAGGACGCGATTGGAAGCGATCCAAGAGATCGCCGCGGCGCCGGCGACGCTGGCGGGGCTCGAGCAGGAGCAGCCGGTGGCACGCGAGCTGCTGAGGCGGGCGGACGAGCTGGGGTATGGACCGGACGAGTCGCTGGCGCGGGCGATCGGGCGGGTGCGGATGCTGCGGTCGTCGGTCGACATCAAGCTGCTGGGGCTGGATCTTGCCCGGCTGAACTACGACGCGAAGCTGGCGGCGGTGCTGGACGATCCGGCGGTGGCGGCGGGGGTCGAGCCGGTCTTGGCCCACCTGCGCCGGCGGGCGCTCGAGGACCACTACAACATGGACGCGTCGTTCATGGCCGAGCTGATGACGCCGCAGGACGAGGGCGGGTTCGGCTACGGGCCGCTGGACTGGCGGGCGCCCGGGGCGCACAGCCTGTTCTGGAGCGAGTTGGGCGCGCGGCGGGCGGGGAAGGTGCGGGCGCTGGACCAGTTCGACCTGTTCAACACCTGGCGGCAGGCGAGGTTCTCGCTCCAGCAGATCGCGCGGTTCGGGCGGGTCAGCTTCGACCCGGTGACGCGGAAGATCAGCCTGGCGCCGGACCCGCGGTTCTTTGAGCCGTACGAGCGGGCGTTCCTTCGGCACATGGAGCTGGTCAAGTCGATGCCCGGGCGCGAGGGCAACGCGGGGGTCCTGCAGAGCTTCGAGGAGGGGCACGAGAACCTGCTGCTCGAGGCGGCGCAGGCGAATTACCTGGCGGGCAACCGTCAGACGGCGGAGATGTTCTACGAGAAGGCCCGGCGGCTCTACGCGCAGACTCAGCGGAACAAGGACCTGCAGACCCGCCGGTATGACCTGTCGCTGGACGACTTCATCCTCGTCGAGCTGCGACGGGACCTGGGGAACAACAACTTCGGAGCGGCGTTGCAGTTCATCGACGGGCTGATGACGCAGGCGATCCTCGACGACCTGGCGTGGGGGAGGATCGACCTGTTCGAGCGGAAGCTCGAGTTCGCCCGCCGGCTGCACGACGACTACAACAAACGGCAGGTGCAGACGCCGACGCAGGAGCGGGCGCGGATGAAGTTCCTGCCCTTCGATCAGCTCCTGACGGAGAAGTTCGTCGAGCTGATGACCACGGGGCAGGCGGACCTGCTGACGCGGGCGCGGGCGTGGAACCAGGCGCCCTTGTTCCTGCGGCAGCGGACGTACGCGCGGATCTACCCGGAGGTCGAGGCGCAGGTCCAGGCCGCCGGCGGGGAGGTGGTGCGGATGTTCCCGGCGCCGGAGGGGGTGGCTGAGGGCGTGCCGGCACCCACGCCGCCGTCGGGGGCGACGCCCGCGCCGGCCAACCTGCTTGAACGCAAATAAGCTGATCACGATGATGGGGGGCTGACCCGCTGCCGGCGTTTCTGGGCCGGACAGGAGATTCGATCATGACTGCCAAGTCTTCGACGGCCACCGTGCCCCTGATCCCGCGCGCGATGCTCTTCGGCTACCCGCGGTACAGCCTGCCGCAGATCTCGCCGGACGGGAAGCGCGTGGCGTACCTGTCGGCGGACGAACGCGGGGTGCTTCAGGTGTGGCTGCGCGGGGAGGAGGGCCAGAAGGATCGGGTGCTGACGCACGATCCCCGGCGAGGGATCCGGTCCTACACCTGGACGTACCTGCCGGACCGGATGATCTACCTGCAGGACGCCGACGGGGACGAGAACTATCACCTGTTCCTGGTGGACGTGGCCAGCGGGCAGGTGCGCGACATGACGCCCTACCCGGGCGTGCGAGCGGAATTGATCACGCTGCACCATGAGCACCCGGACGAGGCGTTGGTGGGAATGAACCTCAAGGACCGCCAGCGGATGGACGTCTATCGCATCAGCCTGGCGCGCGCGAGCGCGGAGCTGGACACGGTCAATCCCGGGAACGTGCAGAGCTGGACGGCCTGCGGGCTGAAGGTGCTGGCGGCGATGCTGGGGGCGGAGGACGGCGGGCAGGACCTGCTGCTGCGTGATGACACGGGCCAGCCGTGGCGCGTGGCCCGACACTGGGGGCCGGACGAACAGGCCAAGGCGCTGAGCTTTTCCAAGGACGGGCGGACGCTCTACCTCTTGGCCAACCATGACGCGGACACGATGCGCGTGCTGGCCCACGACACGCGGACGGGGCAGGAGACGGTGATCGCGCACGATCCCGAGTACGACATCGAATGGCTGGCGACGCACCCGAAGGAGAAAACGCCGCAGTTCGTGATGGTGCAGCGGGACCTGTGGGGGTGGATCGTCATCGACCCGACCATCGAGGCGGACCTGAAGGTCTTGACGAAGCTCGACGAGGGGGAGGTGAGCCTGGCCAGCCGGGACCTGGCGGATCGGCACTGGATCGTGTGCATCAATCAGGACCGGCGGTTCCCGCACTACTACCGCTACGACCGGCAGACGAAGCAGGCGTCGCTGCTGTTCGTCGGCAACGAGGAGCTGGACAAGTGCGAGCTGTCGCGCAAGACGCCGATCCGCGTCACGGCCCGCGACGGGCTGACGCTGCACGGGTATCTGACGATGCCGGCGGGGTATCCGAAGGAGAACCTGCCCGTGGTGCTGTACGTGCACGGCGGGCCCTGGATGCGTGACGGGTGGGCGTTCTGGTCGACGATCCAGTGGCTGGCCAATCGGGGGTACGCGGTGCTGCAGGTGGATTACCGCGGGTCGACGGGGTACGGCAAGAAGCATCTGAACGCCGGCAACCGCCAGTGGGCGGCGAAGATGCACGACGACCTGATCGACACGGTGAATTGGGTGATCGAGAAGAAGATCGCTGACCCCAAGCGGATCGCGATCATGGGGGCGTCGTACGGCGGGTTCGCCACGCTGACGGGGCTGACGTTCACGCCGGAGGTGTTCGCGTGCGGGGTGGACCTGGTGGGGCCGAGCAACATCGTGACGCTCTTGAACACGACGCCGGCGTGGTGGAAGCCGCTGCGGGCGATGCTGATCCATCGCATGGGCGACCCGGCGACGGAGCAGGAGTTCCTGCACTCGCGGTCTCCGCTGTTCAAGGCGGATCGGATCACCAAGCCGCTGCTGATCGGGCAGGGGGCGAACGACCCGCGGGTCAAGCCGGCTGAGAGCGAGCAGATCGTGCAGGCCATGCGCAGGGCGAACCTGCCAGTGCAGTACGTGGTCTATACCGACGAGGGACACACGCTGGCGCGGCCGGAGAACCGGATGCACTTCCACGCGCTGGCGGAGGAGTTTTTGGCCAAGCACCTCGGCGGCCGGTTCGAGCCGATGGACGAGATCCCGGGTCACAGCGGCGTGATTCAATAGCG
The DNA here is from genome assembly GCA_020850375.1 of Phycisphaeraceae bacterium. Next base: position 13,264 of record JADZET010000175.1, read on the forward strand.
ACGCTCTGCAAGAAAACAGGCGATTTACTCGAAGGCGATCATCTGGTGGCCATCGAGGCGGGGGAGTGTCACCTCAACCCGACCGCTGCGATAGGTGAAGGGCAGGTCGCGCCGCTGCGGAACGAGCTGAACGCGGCGCGGCGACTTCGGCAGCGACAGGGAGAGGTGCAGGTCCGTCAGGGGAATGATGTCCTCGACCATGTCCAGGCTCGGCGTGCGGCGCTCGGGGCTGTAGTACAGGAGGTGGACGACGGTCCGTCGGCCCTGCCGCATGACGGACGTTTCCAGGCCGGTCGGGCCGTCGACGCGCAGGATCGGGTCGGGCAGGAGGCGGTCGATCAGGGCCTGCACGAGCTGGCGGTAGGGGAAATTGCCGTGGTTCGCGAAGGCGCTGAAGATCGGGTAGCTGACGTAGCCGACGCGGCCCTGGAGCACGGCGGCGGCGTAACGGGTGCACTTGGCGGGGGGCGTCTGGGCGTGGGAGCAGAAGTGCTCCCAGGTGCGTTCGAAGTAAGGCTCGACGACGCGGGCGAGGACCTTGGCGCTGTGTGAGGGCAGCACACGGGCACCGCGCTCGTACATGACGTGATCGCTGGCGGGGCCGCTCGTCACGGCATTCACGGAGGGGTCGAAGCGCAGGTAGGTCGTGGTGAAAGGAGAGAGGCCCTTGGGGGTGATGCCGAGCTGGGGCAGGAGTTTTTGCGTGCCGTCAGGCGATAGGCCGCTCAGGCCCGTAGCGAGCAGCACGCCGCCGCGTTTGAGGTAGGCGGTGATGCGCTTGGCCAGCTTGGCGTCGACGGTGACGAAATCGGGCAGAATCAGCAGGGAATATCGCGAGAAATCCTGCTCGCGGGGGTCGAGGACGTCGAACTGTTGACGGAGCTGGGTGAGCATGCGGACGGCGCCGTTGGCAGCGGCGGTCCAGGATTCGGGAGCGCCCGGGACGCCGCTGACGAGGTGAGCCACGGCGATCTGCGTGACGGGCTTGGCGCCCTTAAGCCAGGGCTCGCGCTCGGCGACGCGCTGGTAGACGCGGCCGATGACTTCGTAGGCGGAGGGGTCGAGCAGGCCGCGGGGGTGCATCTGATCGCCGACGCTGCACCGGGCGCCGTGGGCGATCATCTGGCTGGTCTCGTACTCGAGCGCGGCATACGGCTTGACGCCGCCGAAGTCGCCCCAGGCCTTGTGGAACCGGCTGGTCATGCCCAGGTAGG
>JADZET010000176.1 GCA_020850375.1 Phycisphaeraceae bacterium
TCTGGCTCGCCAAGTCCGACGCGCCCACCCCCCTGGTCATCCGCATCCACGGCGGCGGCTTCCTCAACGGCCGGCCCGTCGCCCCGATGATGCTCCAGCAGTACCTAGACGCCGGCGTCTCGGTCGCCTCGATCCCCTACCGCTTCTCCTCCGACGCGCCCTCCACCGCCCCCATGCTCGACAGCGCCCGGGCCGTCCAGTTCCTCCGCAGCAAGGCCCAGGAGTGGAACCTCGACCCCACCCGCTTCGCCTCCACGGGCGGCTCGGCCGGCGGAGGCATCAGCCTCTGGCTCGGCTTCCATGACGACCTGGCCGACCCCGACAGCCCCGACCCGGTCGCCCGCCAGTCCACGCGCCTGACCTGCATGGCCGTCCTGAACACCCAGACCTCCTACGACCCCCGCTTCATCCGCGCCAACATCCCCGGCCCCGGTTGGCAGGCCATGCCACTCTGGAAGCTCTTCGGCCTGGATGGCCCAACCGACAACCCCGCCCCCGAGACCATCCGCCTCTTCGAGGAAGCCTCGCCGATCAACTATCTGACCGCCGACGACCCGCCCGTCCGCCTGACTTATCTCTGGGACGACCTCGAGGACAACCTCCCGGAACGCGAGAGCATCCACCACCCCCGGTTCGGCCGGATCCTCAAGGCCCGTCTCGACGAACTCGGCATCGAGAACGAATTCGAGTTCAACCTCCCCGAGCGGGAATCCCTCGCCGACGTGGCTTTCATCCTCCGCCACTTCAACATCACACCGCCACAAACCCCGCCAACAACAACTCCCACCCCGTAATCCCCCCGTCAAATAGTCTTGCCTGAATCTGAGTCAGTGGGACGGGCGTCCCGCCCGTCGTCGGCCGGGACGGCCGACCCACCTAAAGCCTTGGTGGCTCACACCCGTTCGCCTTCCCATGCTCATACCCTCCTGCGTGTAGGGTTCTCCATCTTCACAACCTTCTTTTCCACCCGCACCCAAAAGCCAAACCCATTTGTCATTTATCTCTTGCATTGCCCCCATGCGGCGTTAACCTATTTAAAAGATCAATGCTTCCTCTTTTCGTCCCATCTCACCGCGCTCGGTTCCTCGCCCGTCGTGTCGCCCAGATCAGGAGTCCCACACGATGTCCCGCCTACACCGCCCCGCAGCCGCCCGCCTCGCCCTCCTGATCGCCGCACTGCTGACCGCCCCCCACGCCTGGGCTAACCTGACGCTGTACCCCGGCCCAGGCTCACCCTCTACCGCCGCTGGATACCACCCCTACCCCGACGTCCCGACCTTCTCTGACGCCGGCTCCGTCGTCGACACCTTCTCGCTCTACAGCACCCCAACCAAGAGCCTCGGCCCCCGCGTCCTGCGGTGGGACATCTCCGGCAACGTCACCGAACTCGGCCACCTCGGCACCAACACCACCGGCTACACCGACGCCGTCGCCTACGCCACCAACTCCGCCGGCACCGTCGTCGGCTGTGCCCGAAAGTATGACGCCTTTGGCGACAGCCTCGGACTGCGCCCCGTCCGCTGGGACCCCGGCAGCACCGCCGCCACCGAGTTGCACCTGCCCGAAACCGCCTCCTCCTTCAACGCCCGCGCCACCGACATCAACGCCGCAGGCACGGTCATCGGCATCGCCGAATTGCATCACCCTTACAAGGCTCCATACGGCGTCTATGACGACTACGGCAAGCGAGCCTTCCGCTGGGATCCCGGCAGCGTCACCGCCACCGAGCTCGGCCGCCTCGGCACCAATTCTTCCGGCTGGTCCTACCTCACAGCCCGCGCGATCAACGACGCCGGCACGATCGTCGGCTTCGCCGAAAAATACGACGCCTCCGCCAACAACCTCGGCACCCGTGCCGTCCGCTGGGACCCCTCCAGCACCCAAGCCGTCGAACTCGCCAGCCTCAGCACGGACTCCGCCGGCCACGCCGCCGCCGAGGCCTTCGTCCTCAATCCCGCCGGTGTCATCGCCGGTGTGGCGTACAAATTTGACGCGGAGGGCAACAACATCGGCGCACGCCCCGTCCGCTGGACCGACAACGGCGCCACCATCACCGAGCTGAGCATGGACAACCTCAGCCTGCCAATCGACAGCTTCCACCGCCCCTCCATCCTCGACATCAACAGCAGCGGGACCATCCTCGGCGAGATCGGCCGATATGACCCTGACGGCATTTTCCAGGGCAGACGCGCCGTCCGCTGGGACCCTGACACAACGACCGCCCTCGAGCTCAAGGCCGTCCCCGCACCCGACGGCTCCCCCGGTGACGTCTCCGTCGCCCACGCCATCAATGATCAAGGTCTGGTCGTTGGCGTCTCCGGCGATAGAGTGTCATTCACCGGCCAGCCCAAGATGGCGACCCTCTGGACACCTACCGGCAGGGCGATCAACCTTGACACCCTGCGCGCCCCTGATTCGCCCTGGATCTGGCTCGTGTACGCCCTGTCCATCAGCAATGATGGCTGGGTCACCGGCATGGGCATCCATGAGACACCCGGCGGCAGCTACTTCCAGTCCTTCCTCCTCCACGTCACCTACTTCGACCCCTGCGACCTCAACCTCGACAGCCAAGTCGACACCCAGGACATCGACCCCTTCGTCACCGCCATGACCGACCGCTCCGCCTACCTCGCCTACCTGAGCGACCGCATGTCCACCCTTGCCATCGACCCCGGCGAGCTCGACCTGATCCTCCGATTCCTCGACCCCAGCGGCGACAACCTCATCAACGTCCAGGACATCAACCCCTTCATCGCCGCCCTAAGCGCCGCCGGCCCCCTCGACGCCCAAACCCTCGCCCTCATCCCCGAGCCCGCCACTCTCGCTCTCCTGCTCCTGGCCGTCCCGTTCGTCGCGCGACGCCACCGCTGATCCCGCCATGCCGCGGCGGCAACGAGGGTACGGGGTATGGGGCACAGCTAAAAAGTTAGCGGGCGATCGAAGACCGCCGCTTCCCCCGCACACGCCCCCCAACCCACGCCCCTCAGCCCTGCGGCTTCACCGCCGCCACCCAATAACCGCTCGACACGGGCGTGACGAGCCGAACGCGATGCTCCGCATCCACCGTCATCGCCTGCATGTCCTGCCAGCGGCTGGCGAGGATGTCCAGCCAGCGGACGTGCGCGGAGGCGACGCTCGCGGGCAATTGCAGCGTCACGTCCCCGCCATCAGTGAAGAAGACCACGTAGCCACTCCCGGGGATCGCCCTGCAATACGCCTCGTTCGCGCTGCGCTGGCCGAGCAGGTCGTTGTGCGGCTCGCTGGCGAAGATGTCGATCTCGGCCAGCATCATCCGGGCCGACCGCAGGCACGCCTGAGCCGTGTCGCTCAACCCCAATCCACTGGTCGGCCGGTGAAACCGCGATGAAGCGCATCCCCCCAGGATGCTCCGCCAGAACCGCTCGATCCCGTCACGATCATTCCCGTACCGGCCCGTGTGAGCCCCGTAGGTTTTGACGCAATTGATCGGCCGGCGCCTGCCCGTCTCGGCGATCAGCCTGCGGAAGGCCAGCAGATTGTCCCAGTGCTTCTGCCCCTGCTGGTGGTTGTTCTGCGAGACGTCGATGAAGCTGTAGACCTCGGGATGTTTCCACGTCGCCTCGTGCTGGGGGCTCAGCAGGTCGTGGGCGTCCCACATCTCCGTCAGGTGCACGCTCACCCCCGCCCGCCGGGCCTTGTCCGCGATGTACCCCGCCCAGTACGCGCCCCACAGCGGCGACTCGTTGGTCTCGTTGTCCATGCAGTACAGCACGTTCGGCCGCGGCAGCGTCACCGCCAGCATCCGGTCCACCAGGGCCCGCTGGTAGCGCAGCAGCAGCTCGTTGCTCTCCAGCGCCGGCACGGAGCGGAAGAACGCGCTCTCCCTCTGCCCCGGGTGCGTGTCGATCCGCTCCCTCAGCCCGCTCTGCTCGGTCGTGTAGTTGACGTTGTTCGCGGGATTGAATGGATTGGCCAGCCACGGCTCGCGCGCGAAGTCGAACCGATCCCACACCTCGATCTGCAGCACAATCCCCCGCTCCTGGCAGAGATCCAAGCAAAGCTCAAATCGTCGCCAAAATTCCTCGCCGAAACGATCGAGATTGTACTTGCCCGTGGCCGAGTCAAGATGGAACGGCCAGACGTCGCCGGGGTCTCGGCTGCTCATCGTACAGCGGATGTAGTTCCCCCCGCACTTGGCCAGCAGGTCCAGGTGCTCGCGAAGGTGGCTGATCTGGAAAAGATTGTCCTCCACGCTGCCGCCGAGCAGCAGCACGGGCCGGCCCTGGTACTGCCAGTAGTCCGGCCGCGTGGGCCACGGCCCGATCCGCTCCGCCTCGCCGCCGCTCGTCCCCGCGCGATGTCCTGGTGAATCCGTCGATGCGGGCA
>JADZET010000177.1 GCA_020850375.1 Phycisphaeraceae bacterium
CTCTGGTACGAGCACGAACGCGTCGGCTGGAACGCCCGCATGAACGAGCTCACCGCCGCCCTCCTCCGCCCCCAGATACGCCGCCTCCCCGACCAGAACCGCCGACGCATGGACAACGTCGCCTACTTCTTCAAACAGCTCGCCCAACTTCCGGGGGACGGCATCACCCCCATCAAGCTCCACCCCCAGGCCGCCATCCACAACCACTACCTCGTCATGATGCGCTACGACCCCGCCGCCTGGGACGGTCTGCCCCGCAAGGTCCTCGTCGAAGCCCTGACCGCCGAGGGCGTCCCCATCAGCACCGGCTACACCTTCAACAACTTCGACAACCCCGCCATGCACGATCCTTCCCTGAGCAGCGACGATTCCCCCCTGATGATCGACCGCACCAAGCCCGTCAACTACCACGACTTCGCCCGCCGCTGCCCCGTCGCCGTCCGCGCCTGCCAAGAGGAAGCCCTCTGGCTGACCCACAACCTCTTCCTCGGCGACCATTCCCACGTCGACATGATCCTCGACGCCTTCCGCAAGGTCCGAGCCAACCTCGCCGACCTCCTCGCCGCCGCGCGATAAATGACCACAACCCTCGCCCGGCGAGCGCGCCGCATGACCCTCTCCCTGACCACCTACGCTCGACCACTCCTGCCCGGGATCGTCGACCTCTTCAACCACCAGGCCGACGACGAGCCCCACGTCGCCGTGCTCACCCCCCAGCTCTTTGTCGACCTCGTCGAGTCCAAGCCCTACTTCGACGACAAGGGCTTCTTTGTCGCCCTCGAGCGCGACCGCGTCCTCGGCTTCCTCCACGCCTGCGTCGCCGGCGGCACCGAGCCCTGGCAGAACCCCGACGCCAAGGTAGGCCAGATCACCATGCTCGCCTTCGAGCCCCACCGCCTCGACGTCGGACTCGAACTCCTCGACGCCGCCCTCGCTTGGTTGGCTCAATCAAACTTCCGGGGGCGCGGGAGCATCCTGGCCATGAGCGGCCGCCACGGCTACCCCTTCTACCGCGGCATCTTCCTCGGCGGCGAACGCATCTTCCCCACCACCCTCGCCCACCTGCACATCGCCCTCGCCGCCCGCCGCTTCGGCGTCGCCGGCGAGGCCGTCCTCAAACGCCGCGAACTCCACGAGCCCCCGCCCCCGGAATCGCTCGAAGCAAAAACACCCCTGGACTACCTCGACGAACCCCTGGCCATGACCCACCCCAACATGGCCCCCTCCTGGGCCGGCTTCGAGCCCCGCATGATCCGCGCCGTCCAGAACGGCCGCCACGCCGGCGCCGTCGGCTACCTCCTCCAATCCAACCTCACCCCACGCCTCGGCGCACCCTGCATCAACATCTACGCCCTGGGCGTCGAGCCCGCCTTCCAGCGCCGGGGCATCGCCGCCGCCCTCGTCGCCCGCGTTCTTCAACGCGGTTTCGAACTCGGCGCCCGCACCGCCACCGTCGCCACCCAGCTCGACAACCTCCCCGCCCACCACACCTACGACCGCCTGGGCTACCTCCCCTACCGCATGGGCGTCGCTCGCATCAGCCACGCATGAGTTGAGCCACCGCATGCCCGATCGCGCCCAACCATCCCTCCTCGCCGGCGCCGCCATCGCCGACATCACCCCGCCGCTGGACGTCGGCATCCTCATGTCCGCCATCGAACGCCGCTGGGCCCCCTTCACCGACGTCCGCATGCCCCTGCAAGCCCACGCCCTCTGCCTCCAGCAGGCCGATCGCCGCGTCGTCCTCGTCGCCCTGGACCTGCTGGGCCTGGCCGGCCGCGCCATCGGCGGCCGCGACTGGTTCAAACGCCAGGTCCTCACCGCCAGTCATCACGCCTGCCGCCCCAGCGAACTGATCCTCTCCTGCACCCACACCCACTCCGCCCCCGACACCCTCTCCGGCAGCGATCTCTACAAGACGCCCCACTTTAAACGCTGGATCGAATCCCTTGCCCGCGCCATCGGCCAAGCCGTCGCCCACGCCGTCGCCGACGCCGAGCCCGCCGAACTGGCTGTCGCCAAAATAACCCTTCCGGGGGCGGGGGTGAGCGTCAACCGCCGCGTCCGAACCCAACGCGGCACCGAAATACTCGGCCCCCACATCCACCCCAGCGAGATCCGCAACCCCGTCCGCCCCACCGACGAAGAGGTCACCGTCGCCGCGATCCACACCCCCGCAGGCTGGACCAAAGCCCTCTGGGTCACCGCCACCTGCCACCCCGTCCACGAGATGTGCCTGAGGCGCGTCTCCCCCGACTACCCCGGCGAGATGCGCCAAGCCCTCGCCGAGCGCCTCGGCCCCATCCCCATCCTCTTCACCAACGGCGCCGCCGGAAACATCAACCCTTCTTCCGGCGTCTCCGACGGCCCCGACCCCGCCAAAGAGCACGGCCAAGCCCTCGCCTCGGCCGTCCTCGACCGCCTCGACCGCGGCCTCGACCCTCAACCCGCCCCACTCCGACTCATCCGCCGACGCGTCCGCCTCCCCCGCCGACTCGCCCGCACCGGCCAGCCCCTGCGCGTCCCCCTGCACGCCGTCGTCCACGCCCTGCGCCTCGGCCGCGCCGCCTGGGTCTTCTTCCCCAGCGAGCCCTTCGTCGAGATCGCCCTGCGCATCAAGCAATTCTCCCCCCTCTCCTCCACCACCGTCGTCGGCTACACCGGCGACATGATCGGCTACCTCCCCACCCGCCGCGCCTTCGACGAGGGCGGCTACGAACTCGGCCCCGGCATCCGCGCCCGCGCCGGCAGGGGCGTCGACTCCCTCCTCATCACCGCCGCCGACGCCCTGCTGACCGACCTCGCCGCCTCCGATCCCTCCTGACCACCTTCAATCCCCTGCACAATCGCACGACAACCCTGCTCATCTTGCAGGCACTCACCCCCCCCACGCCGACACACCATCGCCGCGCCATCGGGCTGCGCCGCAACACCGCAACGCATCTCGCGCCGCCCATCACTCAGTGAATTTAGAGAAGAAGGTGAATCCTCTTCACCGAAGAACCGCCGACCCTGTCACCAACCCAAAGGTGTGGCGGGGGGAGGCTCCACGCCTCCCCCCGTTCCCTTGTTGCTCAAAGGGCCAACCCCTGTCGTCTCTCTCGAAACCTTTCGTAGCTCCACGGGCCCCCTTACGGCCCATCAAACGTTCAGCCCTTGAACAAACTCCACACCTCGTCTCTCTTTCCCCTGCAAACTTCACCACCCACACGTGACCAATTCGTCAGCACGGATCCCCCGCATTCCCCACACGCGGGAATACTCATGCAAAGATGATGCCACGCGCCTTTTTCGAGCCGAATCTACGCCTTCCCCATCGACGCGCCGAGGTGATAAAGACGAACCGCTCGCCCGATCTCCTCCCGACTCATCCCCGGATCAGCCGCGAACCGCACACGCCGCACGCCCCCGCGCGGCAGATGGAAAAAGTTCTCGCTCATCCTCCCCGCCAGCGCATCCTGATCCACGTACACAAAGTACGCCGGCCCATCCGCCCGAACCTCCACCGTGTACCGCCCCCTCGCCCCCGTCACGCTCATCGCCAACCCCGCCGGCCGCAGCGCCACCTCCTTGAACCGCGCCAGGAACTTGATGTTCTCGCTCCGATGCTCCCCCGCCGCGAGCCTGTACCGCAGCACCACCGCACTCCGATCCACCCCCGCCAACGAAACCTCCCCCACGCACCGATTCTCCATCGCCCCCAGTCTCACCGGCATCGCCCCTCGCCGCACCACACGCCCATCCACGCGCAGAAGTTCCCACGTCACCTTCCCCGCCACGCGCTCCGTGACGTCACTCGTCACCCACAGCTCCGCCGCCTCCCCCTTCACCGCCGCGCTGACCAGCACCGGCGAGAAGAACCGTCTCGCCATGTAGTGCAGCGCCTTCCACCTCCCGTCATACCCCAGCGACGCCCACCCGATCTCAGGCCAACACGCGTTGAGCTGCCAATAGAGCGCCCCCATGCAGTAAGGCTTGAACCGCCGCCACGCCTCCACCGCCGTCTGGATCGCGAACCCTTGCAGCACCTGCGACAGATACGCCGCGTGGTGCAGGTCCTCCGAATCCTCCGGCAGCCCCGTGTAGTCCCGCAGATACTTCTCCAGCACCCGATTCCCGTGCGTGTTCGTCTCGCGCAGCGGCAGCGTCGGCCACTTCATCCGATCCTCGATCGCCTCGCTTCCCAGGTGCAACTGTCCCGCCGGGATCACCCGCCGCAGCGTCGCCCAATCGGGATACCCCTGGAACCCGAACTCCGCCACGAACCGCGCCCTAAGCTCCTCGTACTTCTCGATCGCCTCCTGCCGCACGCACACCCCCCAGTAGTGCACGTCCCCCTTCCGCGGGTCCTTCGGATGCCTCCCGTACGGCGCCCCGCTCGACTCGCTGCACGCCCGATACGCCCGCCCCGGATCCAAATCCTTCACCACCCCCGGCAGCACCCGGCAGAACAGCCTCACGAAATCCGCGAACCGCTCCGGCATCGACTCGCGCCACCCCCAGTATGCCCACCCCTGCTCGACCTCGTTGTTCCCGCACCACAGCGCCACGCTCGGGTGGTCCGCCAACCGCCACACCTGCTCCCGCGCCTCGACCTTCACGTTCTCAAGAAATTCCCGCGTTCCAGGGTATTGATGGCACGCGAACATGAAGTCCTGAAACACCAGCAGCCCCAATTCATCGCACGCGCCATAGAACGCGTCGATCTCGTACACCCCTCCCCCCCCGATGCGCACCATGTTCATGTTCGCCGCGGCGCAGCTCTCCAAGAGCTCGCGCGTTCGTCGCTCCCCTTCCGGGGTTGACGCCCGATCCGCCAGCGTGTCCAGCGGCACCCAGTTCCCCCCCTTGGCCCACACCGGCACGCCGTTGACCTCGAAATAGAAACTGCTCCCCTCCCGATCCTTCTTCTGCACCAGCTTGATCGTCCGAAACCCGATCCGCTTCGTCACCGTGTCTAAGACGCTCCCTTCCTCCTCCACGCGCACCACCAGCGGATACAGCGGCCGTGGGCTCTTCCGGGGCCCGAGCCCATTCGGCCACCATCGCTTCGGCGACGCTACACGCACGCGAAGCTCGACCTCCCGCTCCCCCGCCCGCAGCGTCACGCGCTTGACTACTTCCTTCCCATCAATCTCCGCCCGCACGTCATACTTCCCCGCCTTCGCCACCCGCAGCCGCACGCGCGCCGCCAGCACCACGTCGCGCTTCACCCACTTCTGCTGCGTGATCACCCCCAGCACCCTCGCCCCATCGAACGCCACAACCCGCGCCGGCCGCCACACCCCGCTGGTCACCAGCCGCGGGCACCAGTCCCACCCGAACTGGAACGCCGCCTTCCGCACCCACGGCGCCGCCCCCGTCGGGTCCGTCCGACTGGGCAACTTGTAATGCTTCTTATTCTGCTGCCTGGCCCGCTCCCCCGGCCGCATCGCCTCGAACACCACCCGGATCTCATTCTCCCCCACCCGCGCCACGCGCTTGACGTCCAGCACGTAAGGCCGGTGCATGTTGTCCGACCGCGCGATCTCCGCGCCATTGACGAACACCGTCGCGTACGTGTCCAGCCCCTCGAACACCACGTCGATCCCGTCCCGCGCCACATCCTTCGCCGTCAACGTGAACGTCCGCCGATACTCCCACCCCTCGTCCTCGATCCACTGCGCCTTTTCCTCATTCGGGTAGACGTACGGATCCGCCAACTCCCCCAATCGCATCAGGTCCGACTGCACCGACCCCGGCACGATCGCCGCCCGCCACGCCTCATCCCCCACGCGCCGAAACGCCCACGCCCCGCCGAGGTCGATCATCCGCCTCATCGCTCACCCCCTCTCTTCGACGACGACGCCCGCCGTCTCCCCCCCGCGTCCACCCGGTACGCGATCCCCGACAGCCGCCCCGCCAGCCTCACCGGCGCCGCCGCCGCCCCCACGAAGTTGTTCCACAGCCCCGCCGAGATCATCCGGATCGCGTCCCGCGTCCCCACCGCCCGCGGCTCGCTCAGTCCCAGAACGAACAGCACCGCCGCGAACCGCAGACCCGCCGACACCATAAACAGCACGTGGTGATACGTCATCGGCGTCCCCCACGGCGACTCCCACCGCCAACCCTTGAACACCGTGACTAACCACGCCCCCATCAGACCCGACAGCACCCCACCGCACGCCGCGATCGTGCTGTACCACGCCACGTACGCGCTCCCGCCACGGTTCGCCCGACTCTTCCCCCCGCCCTCACCCTGCTCGTTCGCGCTCGAAAAACCCAGCAGGATGTTGAACACGCTCAGCTCCAGCCCCGAGAACGCGATCGGCGAGATCAGCGTCAACCCATACCCCAGCACCCAACTCTCCGCGTCCGCGATGAACCACCCCGCCGGCCCGAGCACCGTCAAAAACCCCGCGATGACCGCCACCGGCCGCTTCCCGAACCGGTCCATCAGCCGACCCCACACCGACACGCTCACCGTCGCCACCAGCAGCGGAACCCCCACCACGCAGATGTTCGTCATCCAGTTGCTGAGCTTGACCACCTCCAGCGCGAACAGGAACACGTACTGCCCCAAAAACCCCACCCCCAGCATCATCGTGAAGCAGTACCCCAGCATCCACCGGAACGACCGGTTCTCCCACGGCTCCCTCAAGTGTCGCCACCACGCCTCGACCGCCAGCAGCTTCTGCTTGACCGGATCCCGCACCCACAGGAAGCACGCGCTGTCGATCGCCCCGACCACCCCCGCGATCGCGATCATCACGCTCGTCACCCGCAGCATCGTCCCCGGCGACACCGCCTGATGCCGCTCCGCCACGTCCAGCGCCCACCCGATCCCCAGCGTCGTGACCATCCCGATCGGCTGCGTCCACCGCGTCCGCGCCGCGAAATACCGCCCCCGTACACGCCGCGGAACCACGTCCGCCATCCAGTTCATCCACGCCGGACCGCTCAGATGCCCGATCGACCATGTCACGAACACCACCCCCATCAGCGCCGCCGGCCACCATCGGTCATGCCCCCGCAAAACCCACGGGATCGCCGCCACCGCCACCCACATCAGCCGGCTGGCGATCGCCCACACGATGAACATCCGCCGCCGACCCCCGCGCGTCTCGAGCAGGTACGACGCCGGAAGCTGCATCAGCGTCGCCAGGTGCGGCACCGCCGCCAGCAGCCCGAACTGCGCATCGCTCATCCCCAGCGCCTGACCGAACCGCGTCATCGCCGCCCCCGTGATCGTGTACATCCACACCGACCCGAACATCCACGCCAGCGTGATCAGCCGAAGCTGCCCCCGCAGCTCGGGCTCTTCCTCTCGGAAAAGCCCAGCCTCAGCCAATGGCAAATCACGATCGTCCTTGACAGGTGAAACAGGCATGGCAGCTTCTATCAGAGCGAAGGTGGAACCCGAGAACGTATCGGCATTCCGCCGCACGCTGGAGCAGGTGGGGACCCGGGCTTCTCGCCCAGATCAACCCCAGCCGCGGCCGGACAGGCTCACTAGCGCGGCCACTCTACCGTCCCCCGCCCACTTCACAAGTCCCCGGGCGTCTCTGCCCCCCCATCTCACCCCACTCTGCCAAGCCCAGGCATGGCCATGCCTGGGTCAGAAAAGTTTCTTCCCACCCCTCACCCCTTCTTGCCCGCCCCCAGCACCTCCCGCCGATACACCGCCGGCGAACGCCCCATCCGCGCCCGGAACACCCGCCCGAAGTAGTGCGCGTCCCGGTACCCCACCGCGTGCGCCACCTGCCCGATCTTCAGCCGCCCATCCGCCAGCAGCATCCGCGCCTCGTTCATCCGCAGGTCCGTCAGGTAGTCCGACAGACAGAACCCGCTGTCCTGGCTGAACACCCGCGAAAGGTAATACGGGCTGACATTGAGCTGCTCCGCCAGCCACGACAAGCTCAGCGGCTGCGCGTAGTTCTCCCGCATCAGCCGCTTGGCCTTCTCCATGATCGCCTGCCGACGTCCGCCACGCGATGATCTCTCCGCCTGACCCCTCCGCGACGCCCCACCCGACGATAGCTCCGCCTCCTGACACATCCGCAGCAATATCTCCAGCAACTTCGTCGCCGCCGTCGCCTCATGCCACGGCAGCCCCGCGCTGAACTCCTCGTACAGCCGGTGGCACTGGTCCGCCGCCCAGCTCGCCGCCGGCCCGCGCCCCAGCGCCAACGCCGCCGGCTCGAACCGCCCGAGCACCTGCTCCTCCGCCGACCACGAGAACTGCACCAGGTACACCTCGAACACCGACCCCGCCGGGAACACGTCCCGGTGCGGCATCCCCGCCGGCGTGTAGATCGTCTCCCCCGGCCCGCCGGAAATCCGGTACGTCGGCGTCGTCACCGTCACCCGCCCGCGCAGCACGTGCAGCAGCTCCGCCCACGGATCGACGTGCTCCCGCTCCGCCCAGATCGGGTCGAACACCGACCGGCCCAGGCTGTGAATCTCCGGCAGCTCCATCGCCACGCCCAGCTCCCTCGCTCAAGAAATGCCCCCGCACCATGATACCCATCAACAAAAAACCCCCGCATCGGCCGGGGGAATCAGGTCCGCCTCTTCACCCCATCCTCACGCCCGCTCGCTCAGCCGCGCCCGGTAGTCGCGCGGCGAGCAGTTGAAGTGCGCCTTGAACACCTTCGCAAAGTAGTGGCTGTCAGCGAACCCCACCGACTTGGCGATC
>JADZET010000178.1 GCA_020850375.1 Phycisphaeraceae bacterium
CCACCTGCTCGACGGGCGTCAGGTCCGCGAGGTTCAGGTCCTCCGCCTCCTCGCTGAACTGCGTGCGGCGGGGGTCGGCGTACTTGGCCTTGAGCTCGCGCGTCTCGTCCTTGATGATCTCAAACACACGCTGCCGGCTGGCCAGGATCGCCTCGAATTCCTCGATCTGGGTCAGCAGTTTGGCGTAATCAGCCACGAGCTTGTCGATCTCGAGCCCGACGAGCTGGATCAATTGCAGGCGGCCGATCGCCTCGGCCTGCAGGCGCGTCAGGGCCACCGCGTTCTGGGCCGACTGATTGAGCAACCGCTGCGGCACGCGCGGGGCGAAGGGATGCTCCGGCGGGATGCGGAAGCCGCGGGCCATGAGCTTGGCGATGGCCTCGTCGCGCGTCCGGCTGCCGCGGATGAGCTTGATCACCTCGTCGAGGTCGCAAACGGCGTAGATCAGGCCCTCGAGCCGGTGGGCCTCCTGCAAGGCGTTGCGCAGCCGGTGGGCCGTGCGCCGCCGGACGACCTCATAGCGGTGCTCGATGAAGCACTGGATCAGCTCTTTCAAGCTCAACGTCCGCGGCTGGCCCTTGACCAGGGCGATGTTGATGATGCTGAAGGTGCTCTGGAGCGGGGTCATCTGGTAGAGCTGGTTCTCCACCGCGGCCGGGTCGGTCCCACGCTTGAGCTCGATGACCACCCGCATCCCGCCGCGGCCCGACGACTCGTCGATAATGTCCGCCACGTCGGTGATCCGCTCAGCCTTGCGAGCCTCGACGATCTTGCTGATGATCCCGTCGTTCTTCGAGACCTGGTAAGGGATCTCGGTGATGACCAGCAGGTCGCGGCCCGTGCGCGTCTGTTCGTGATGGATCTTGGCCCGCAGCGTCAGCCGGCCGCGGCCGGTGGCGTAGGCCTCGACGATGCCCGACCGGCCGCAGATGATCCCCCCCGTGGGGAAGTCCGGCCCGGGCACGATCTTGAGCAGGTCCTGCAACCCCAGCTCGGGGTTATCGATCATCGCGATGATCGCATCGGCGATCTCGCTGAGGTTGTGCGGCGGCATCGAGCTGGCCATGCCCACGGCGATGCCCGTCGAGCCGTTGACCAGCAGGTTCGGGAACTTGGCGGGCAGGACCTTGGGCTCGTCGACCGTCTCATCGAAGTTCGGCTGCCAGTCGACGGTGTTCAGGTCCAGGTCCGCGAGCATCTCCAGGGCGTGGTGATGGAGGCGCGCTTCCGTGTAACGCATGGCCGCCGGCGGGTCGGGGTCGATCGAGCCGAAGTTCCCCTGCTTGTCGATCAGCAGGCAGCGCGTCTTCCACTCCTGGGCCATGTTGACCAAGGTCGGATAGATCGCCTGGTCGCCGTGCGGGTGATACTTCTTCATCGTCTCGCCGACGATGCCCGCGCACTTGGAGTGCTTGCGCCCGGGGGTGAGGTTCAGGTCGTGCATCGCCACGAGGATGCGGCGCTGCGAGGGCTTGAGGCCGTCGCGCACGTCCGGCAGGGCACGATCGACGATCGTGCTCATCGCGTAGGTGAGGTAGCTGTCCGCCAGCTCCTGATTGATGGCCGTCTCGAGCGTCTGGCCGATGGGGTTGGGCCCCAGGCCGGGCGTGACGGGGAGGGGATCACCTTCGGGCGGAGTGGTCGTGGGATTGTCGTTTTCAGCCATCGAAGGCGGGCTCCAGGTGGCATCCAGCTGGCCGGTTCAGAACAAACCTCGCAGCCGCAGAGGTAAGTCATTTATTGTAGCATCTTTTGACACTCCGGGCTCTCTCGTCGGGGCCCATTAGGCCTTGTCTTTTCTTGGCTTACGCCGCCCCCATTTCGACTAAAAATGCTGGGCTCGTGCCGCCGTCATTTCTCACCCGATGCTGTAATAAATCTCCCCGCTCAGCGACCAGTCTGGCAGGTGCACCCCATGACAAATACACCCGACGGGACCGACTGGCCGCGGATCCTCCAGGCGCACGGCCCGATGGTCTGGCGGACGGTCTGCCGGTTGACCCCCAGCCGCCAGGACGCCGAGGACTGCTACCAGGAGACATTCCTGGCCGCGTGCAAGACGGCCAGGCGGCAGGAGATCCAGCACTGGGCGGGCTTCCTCAAACGCGTGGCGACCGCCCGGGCCCTGGACAGACTCCGCCAACGCCTGCGCCAGCCACAGCATCGCGCCGCAGGACTCGACGCGGACCCGCCTGATCGCGGCCGCAACGATCCCCCGCGGCAGGCCCAAGCCCAAGAGCTCGGGCAGCGACTACGCGACGCGCTCTCCCAACTATCCAGCCAGCAGGCGGAAGTCTTCTGCCTCAGATTCCTCGAACAGATGACGTACCAGGAGATCGCACAAACCACGGGCCTCGAGGCGTCGCACGTCGGCGTGCTGCTGCACCGGGCCCGCCAGCAACTTCAAACTCTGCTCGACCCGCCGGCGTCCCTGTCACGCCGCGGTGAGCGGGAGGTGTGTCGTGAATAGAACCAACCTCGACCCCGACCGTCCGCTCGACGGCGCGCTCGCCCAAGCCGTCGCCGTGCTGCGAGATGCTCCGACACCCGCGGGCCCCACAGCCGAACTCGACGTCCGCGTCGCCGATGCCCTGGCGGAGCAGGCGAATCTCAAGTCGTCACTCCGGATCGCCGCATGGTTCCGCCGGCCGACACGGCTGATCGCCAGCCTCGCCGCGGCCCTGGCCCTGGCGGGGGGACTGGCGGCGATCTTCGGCCTTTTCCCGGGCCTTCAACCGACCGTGGCCTTCGCCGACGTGGTCAAGCAACTGCTGGAGGTCAAGACCGCCAGTTTCGACCTGACCACTGAAGTGCCCGGTGTGCCCGTGCAGAAGGTCCAGGCCCTTTATCAGTCACCGTTCAAGATGCGGATGATCATCGGTGATTCCGTGGTCATCAGCGACATGGAAAAGGGCAAGATGGTGACGCTGCTGCCCAAGAACAAGAAGGCGATCGTCGTCAATGTCACCGACATGCCGCCCGAGCAGCAAGAGCAGTCGAAAAAGGGGATGTTCGGGATGCTGCAGGATCAGTTCCAGCAGGCCCTGGCCGGAGGGTCGGATATGGTCGAGCCCCTGGGCCGCAAGCAGATTCACGATCGCACCGCCGTGGGCTTTCGCGTCAAAATGCCCGGCCAGGAGATCGAGGCGTGGGTCGATCCTGAAACCGCCCTGCCCGTCTACCTCAAGACCAGCATGGCGGTGATGAGCGGCACGTCGACCTGGGAGAACTTCGCCTTCAACATGCCCATCGATGAGTCGCAGTTCGACGCCACCCCGCCGGCGGATTACAGCGTGATGACGATGAACGTTAACGCCTCGCAGCCGACAGAGGCGGACCTGATCGATGGGCTCCGCACCTACTGCGAGCTGACGGACGGTTCTTTCCCCGAGGAACTGGAGCTGAGCGTCGAGACCCATAAGAAGATTCTCCAGCCCGCCATGAAGGCCGCGATGCAGCAGGCCGAACAAGAGAGAAGAGACGGCGAGACGGCCGAGCAGAGCAAGGAGCGAGCAACCGAGGCCACGATGGTCAAGCTCAGTCCCAAGCTCATCCAGGTCCAACGGGCCTACACGTTCGCGCAGATGCTGCCCCAGGAGAGCGACTGGCACTACGCCGGGGCGGGCGTCAAGCTCAACACGCCCGACACACCCATCTTCTGGTACCGCCCCAAGGACGCGGCGCTCTACCGCGTGGTCTACGCCGACCTGAGCGTCAAGGAGTTGCCGGCCGACCAACTGCCCCAGGCCCCCGCGGCCGAGTGAGCCGACCGAGATCAGCGTCGAAGCTCACCGGACTCCCCCAAGCCTCGCTCCCGACCCCATGGCCCCCCGCCGTGGGGTTGTTTTCTTGTGGCCTCGCGGGCATGGTCTTTCATGATCGGCGCTGACGAGGGTATATTTGTGGAGGCAGGCCCCCATCCCGCCGGGCCGGTTCTCCGCTCGGCCCCATCTCGAAGTGCCATCCCCGCCTGCCGTGTCGTGTTCTTCGACCGTGCGACGATCGATCCCGGCTGTGCAACCCTTGAGAGACATCCCTTCTCGCATGCCGAGGCGTTGAAGCTCGCTCCCGGCTCCTTCACGCCCGCCGGCCCAACAAGGAGACGCCATGATGAAATCACTCGCTCCCGTCCGTGCGTTATTCGCCCTGGTCGGCCTCTACGACCTGGTGGGCGGCGCGGCCCTGCTGTTCTGGGCCAACGAGCTGTACGCCGAGTCCGGCGTCGTGCCGCCACGGCACATGGCCTACGCACGCTTCCCGGGAGCCATGGTCATCACCTTCGGCCTGATGGCCCTGGCCATCGCCTGGCGGCCGCTGGCCAACCGCAACCTCATCCCCTTCACCCTCCTGGCCAAGATCTGCGTCGTCGTGATGATCTTCTACTACTGGTGGGCCAGCGGCATCAAGGACGTGTGGAAGCCCGTGGCCTTCGTGGACGTGGTGCTGGTGGTGCTGATGGCCCTGGCCTGGGGCGCCGCCTGCAAGGCGAGCCGGCAGACCGTCGCCGCGGCCTGAGCATCAACATCCTCGCTGGGTGATGCCCCCGGAGCTGTTCCGCCGACTTCCGGGGGGGATGTCACATTCGGTCGCTTGAGCTACACTCTTGCCCCTTGATCCCACGCTGACCGCCCTACCCGCACCGGACCGACTCCCCATGGAAGCAGGCATCATCGGTTTGTCCTACGTCGGCAAGACCACGCTCTTTAACGCCCTGACCGCCCTGGGCGTGGGCACGGCGGCCGGGGCCAAGCCCAACATCGGCATGGTCAAGGTGCCC
>JADZET010000179.1 GCA_020850375.1 Phycisphaeraceae bacterium
GATCACGGCATGGCCATCGCCGACGCCCTCGAAAAACACAACATCCGCAAGCAGTACTACCTCGAGACCCGCGCCGACGTCCTGACCCGCCACCCCGAGGTCTTCGCCCGCTGGGCCCGCCTCGGCCTCTCCTACATGTTCCTCGGCATCGAAGCCCTCGACGACGAAGGCCTCAAAGCCTTCCGCAAACGCACCACCCCCAACAAAAACTTCCAGGCCCTCGAGGTCGCCCGCAAGCTCGGCATCCGCGTCGCCATCAACATCATCGCCGACCCCGCCTGGACCCCCGAACGCTTCGCCCACCTCCGCGAATGGGCCATGCAGGTCCCCGAGATCGTCCACGTCACCGTCCAAACGCCTTACCCCGGCACCGAGATCTGGCACACCGAATCCCGCAAGCTCACCACCCTCGACTACCGACTCTTCGACGTCCAGCACGCCGTCCTGCCCACCACCCTCCCCCTCGACCAGTTCTACCAGGAACTCGTCAAGACCCAGTCCATCCTCAACCGAAAACACTTCGGCTGGGCCGTCATGCGCCAGGCCTCGATGATTGCTCTAAAACTCGCCCTCCGGGGGCAAACCAACTTCCTCCGTTCGCTCTGGAAGTTCACCACCGTCTTCAACGCCGACCGCCAGCTCGCCGACCATCGCCGCCCCGTCCGATACGCCATGCGCCCCCCCGCCGACAAACCCCACCAACCCACCCACCTCGAACTCTTCGTCCACCACCCTGGTCCCACCCCCGTCTCCGCACTCACCCAATCCCCCCTCTCCTAAGCCCAGGCATGGCATGCCTGGGTTCCGGAAATCTCTACTCTCTACTCCCCCCCCTTCCACTCATACACCGCCCGATGCCCCTCCTCCCCCAGCTCCACCCGTCCCACATACCTGAAGCATTCCTCGATCACCCTCACCACTCGCGGCGCATCCCTGTAATACTCCCCCCCCGGCCCATCGAACTCCGTCAGCATCACCGCCCTCTGGATCTGCCCCGTCCGCAGCCGCTCGATCAGCCCGTCCACCGCCCCCGGCCGAAGCTCCTCGATCCGCTTGAGCATGAACATGTCCAGCACCACCGGCGCCACCCCTAACCTCGCCGGGATCGACGGATCCTCCGACACAAACGCGCCGTCCCCCACCTCTTCCCTCAGCTGCGCCACCTCCCGCGCCGCACGCCAGTCCGTCCGCCACTGCTCGATCCCCCCCCTCAGGTACCGCCACACGTGCGCCTGCTGCGCCCCCGTCCACACCGCCCACGCCAGCGACAGCCCCACCACCAAGCCCCCCACCCCCGCCACCGCGAAGCTCGCGCTCTCCGGACGAGGCGTCATCCTCCCTTTCCCCCACAGCTGCCCCGCCAGGATCGTCCCCAACGCCACTCCATCGATTAAATGATTCTCCCCCACCCCCGTGTCGCTGAACATCACCACCGCCGACAGCGTCCAGAAGATCATCCCCCACACCCACACCCGCTGCTCGACCTTCAGCCACGTCGCCCACGCACCCAGCGCCGCCAGCGGCACCGCCCCGTACATCCCCGGAGAGATCCACAGCGACCCGTGCAGACCCCGCACCCCACCCTTGAGCTTCGTCAGCAACCCCACCCCCTCCTCCGACACCGACAGCGACAACAAGCTCTCGCTCATCCGCCCCCCGCTCGCCCACTCAAAAATCCCCCACAGCACCCCCGCCGTCAACGCCCAGCAACCCACCAGCACCCCGAACGCTCCCCACTTCCTCTGCGTCAGCAGCCACACACCGATCCCCGCCACCGCCCACAACCCGCTGACCTTGCACACCCACGCCCCCCCGCACAGCACCCCCGCCGCCCCCACCCCCCCCCCCTGTCTCCCGTTTAGCGGCGGATCGAAGATCCGCGCGCTGCTGGCTCCCTCTGACCGCTTGACGATCCCCCCCCTCACCACCACCCCCAACGCCAGCAACTGCAGCCCCGCCGACCACCCATCGAACCGGATCGACGTCCCCGCCACCCATCCCGTCCCGCTGACCAGCACCGCCGTCGCCGCCAGCACGCCCAAACCCCAAGGCCCCCCCGACAGCCGCACACCCCACGCCACCACCGCCATCAGCCCCACCATCCCCAGCAGGTTCAACGCCTTGCCCGACCCCACGTACTCCCCCGTCGCCCTCGCCGCCCCCGCGTAAACCGCGATCGGCAGCGGCGCGAACCGCGTCCCCCCGAAGTGCTCCCCGCTCTCGTCGACCAGCGGCGGATAGAACTCCCCCTGGTTCGTCCACCACGCCAGACCCATCCACGCCCCCGACACGTGCGACACCTGCACCCGGTCCCACAGGTGACCCCCCGCGCCCCCCAGCCACGCCAACGCCACCGCCACGCTCAACGCCCACATCCCCGTCATCGCCGCTCGCCGTCCCATGTCCTGCCTCCCATGCCCCTCAACCCTCATCGAACCCCTGAAAATCGCCGAATAGGGACAGTACGCTCCCCCT
This sequence comes from Phycisphaeraceae bacterium, assembly GCA_020850375.1. The sequence goes on from JADZET010000179.1 coordinate 2,476, forward strand.
CACTGACAATCGCCAAATCCACCCCTCATGCTACAATCCCTCCCATGAAGATCCACGAATACCAGGCCCGTGACCTGCTCGCCCAGTTCGGCATCCCCGTCCCACCCGCCATCGTCGCCGAGAACCCCTCCGAGGCCGAGCACGCCTTCGACGAGCTCCAGAAACGTCACAACACCAAGGTCGCCGTCATCAAGGCCCAGGTCCACGCCGGCGGACGCGGCAAGGGCGGCGGCGTCAAGCTCGTCAAGTCCCCCGACGAGGCCCGCCGAGTCGCCTACCAGATCCTCTCCCGTCCCCTCGTCACCCCCCAGACCGGACCCCAGGGCGTCCAGGTCGATCGCCTACTCGTCGCCGCCGCCGTCGACATCGCCAAGGAGTACTACCTCGGCATGGCCGTCGACCGCGCCACCGGATGCCCCACCCTCATCGCCTCGGCCGAGGGCGGCGTCGACATCGAGCACGTCGCCGCCACACGACCCGACGCCATCATCCGCGAGACCGTCTCGGCCGCCACCGGCCTGCTCCCCTTCCAGGCCCGAAAGGTCGCCTACCGCATGGGCTTCAAGGGGCAGCAGGTCCGACTCGCCTCCAAGATCATGCACCAGCTCGCCGAACTCTTCATCAAGACCGACGCCTCACTCGCCGAGATCAACCCCCTGGTCGTCACCAAGCCCACCGACGTCCACCCCGACGGCCTGGTCATCGCCATCGACGCCAAGATCAACTTCGACGACAACGCCCTCGACCGTCAGACCGACATCGCCGCCATGGCCAACCCCCTCGACGAGGACCCCGCCGAACGACGTGCCAAACGCTTCGGCCTCTCCTTCATCAAGCTCGAAGGCAACATCGGCTGCCTCGTCAACGGCGCCGGACTCGCCATGGCCACCATGGACCTCATCAAGCTCCACGGCGGCGAGCCCGCCAACTTCCTCGACGTCGGCGGCTCCGCCTCCGAGGAGGCCGTCACCGAGGCCTTCCGCATCATCCTCGACGATCCCAAAGTCAAGGGCGTCCTGGTCAACA
>JADZET010000180.1 GCA_020850375.1 Phycisphaeraceae bacterium
CCTTCTCCACAGCCTTGCGGCCCAGGACCTCGCGGTCGAGACCCTTGCCGTCGTCCGTCACCGCCACGCGGACGTGGCTGCCCTGGTGCTCGGCCGTCAGCACGACCTTGCCCGTCTCGGCCTTGCCGCCCGCGGTCCGCACGTCCGGCTGCTCCACGCCGTGGTCGGCCGAGTTGCGCAGGATGTGCACCAGCGGGTCGGCCAGAAGCTCGAGCACGCTCTTGTCGACCTCCGTCTCCTTGCCCTGGATCTCCAGGTCAATCTTCTTGCCCGTCATGCGGGCGATGTCGCGGATAACCCGCGGGTAGCGGTCGAACAGCTTGGCCAGGGGCTGCATCCGCGTCCGCATCACGCCCACCTGCAGCTCGCTGGTCAACCGGTCCAGGTCGCTCGAGGCCTGCGTGACGTTCTCGGCGAATTCCGTCGGCACGTGGTGATCGCGCAGCCGCCGCGACAGCGCCAGCAGCCGGTTCTTGGTCAGCACCATCTGCCCGACGAGGTTCAAAAGATCCTCGAGTCGCGAGACTTCGACGCGTACGGTCGCCTCGGCCAGGTTCTTCTTCGCCGCCTCGGACGCCGGGCCCGTGGTCGTCTTCGCCGCGTCGTGCTCGGGCTCATGCTCCTCAGGGGTCACCGGTGCCGTCGTCGCCGTGGGCGCCGCAGGAGCCGCCGGGGCCGACACCGCTTCAACTGGCGCCGAGCCCGCTGTCACGCCGTCGAGCGTCAGGAGCTTGTTCACGTCATCCTGGTGCTTGCCGATGATCTCCGCCGCCAGGTCTTTGCCCGCGATCAGCGTCTCAAAACGCTGTGCGAAAGTGTCAAGGCTCCAGCTGAGCTGCTTGTTGCGCTGCAGCGCGTCGGCCTGCTGGTTGATGAGCTTCTCAACGCCGCGGACACGGACGATGATCTCGCTGAGGATCGGCCCCTCGGCCTCGGCCAGCTTCGGCGCCGCGCCGACCAGCAGCTTCGTCAGCCGGGTCAGGTCATCGAGCTCGAAGAAGTCCGCGGTCTTGACCAGCGCGTCGGCCAGCTCCGCCAGGTGGGCCGATGCGTCCTGACGCGTCGCGTCGTTGCGGGCCTGCTGCAGGCACTCGCCGAACTGCTTGGTCGAGTCGCGCAGGTCCGCCACCATGAACTCGACCAGGTCCGCCTTCTGCGGCGGCAGTTTCAGGTTCTTCTCGCCGGCGACCACGTCGGCCTTGGGCGCCTCCGCCGCGGCCGTCGGCTTACCTTCCGGGGCGGCGGCGCTCGACTCGGCGATCTGGTGCAGCCGGTCGATCAGGTCCTGCGGCCCGGGCTGGATCTCCTGCCCGCCGCCAAGGTCCGCCAGCATCTCCCGCAGCACGTCCACGCTCCGCAGCAGCGCGTCCATGATCGCCGGGGTGACGTGAACGTCGCCCTTGCGCAGCCGGTTGAGCGCGTCCTCGGCCGCATGGGCGAACTTGGTCAGGTTCGTCAGCGCCAGGAAGCTCGCGGCCCCCTTGATCGTGTGCAGGGCGCGGAAGATCCCGTTGAGCAGCTCCTGCGCCGCCGCCGCCTCGGCCGCGGACTCGAGCGCCACCAGGTCCCCGTCGAGCTGCTCGATCAACTCGCCGGACTCGGCCAGGAAGTCCTGGATCAGACTCGGATCAATGTCCTGCGCGCCCATGGCGATTAGACTCCCGTGCCCTTGGGTTTCTTGACGTAGGCGAACGCCTGTGGCACCGGCATGGGCTCGAACGGCACGTCGGTGTAGCGCAACGACTCGCTGTGCCCGATGAACAGGTGCCCATCGGGCGCCAGCTGGTCATGGAACATCCTGGCGACCTGCGTCTTCATCTTGTCGTCGAAGTAGATCAGCACGTTGCGGCAGAAGATCACGTCAAACATGCCGAAACGCTTGGACGCCAGGCTCTCTTTGAGGTTCAGCAGCTCGAAGTGCACCATGCTCTGGATCGTCGGGTCGATCTGGTAGCCGCCCTCGTGTTCCTTGAAGTAGCGCTGCAGCACCAGCGGGTTCATCGAGCGGATGCTGTAGGAGACGTACTTCCCGGCCTGGGCCATCAGCAAGACCTTCTCGCTGATGTCCGTGCCGAGGATCTCGACCGTCCAGTCGCTCAGCCGCACGCCCAGCGTGCGGTGCACCTGGATCGCCAGCGTGTAGGGCTCCTCGCCGCTCGAGCACGCCGCCGACCAGATCCGCAGCTTCTTCGTCGGCCGCCGCGTCTCGATCAGCTTCGGCAGCACCTGTTTCTCGAACACGTCCAGCTGAGGCTCGTTGCGGAAAAAGCTCGTCTCGTTGATCGTGATCCGGTTGAACATCTCCTGGAACTCGTCCTCCCGGTACGGGCCGACGGTCAGGAACATCAGGTACTGGTCGAAGTCGTCAAACTCCAGTTCCTCGAGCCGGCGGGACAGCCGCGTCTCGAGGACGTACTTCTTGGTGTCCTGGAACCAGATTCCGGATCGTTCGTAGACGATCTTGCGCAGCTTCTCGAACTGCGCGGGGCTCATGGTCAGAGATGCGGTGGCCATAGGGCTCCCTTGTTTGCTCCGCCGTCTCGGCGTGAATCACCCCAAACCTCAACCGTCCCGTCCACGCCCGACTCAGGCCGCGACGCTCGCCGTCGCCGCGTCGAGCGCCGACAGGTCCTGCGACCCGAAGAGCTTCTGCAGGTCCAGCAGGATCAACAGGCGATCCTCAAGCTTGCCCACGCCCTGCACGTAGTCGCTCTCGACCCCGCAGACCATCGCCGGCGGGGGCTCGACGATCTCGGCGCTGATCCGAAGCACCTCATTGACCCGATCCACCGTGAAGCCGATCACCCGCGAACCGACCTCGACCACGATGATCCGCTCGTCGGTCGACTGCTCCGCCGACGCGATCCCGAACCGCTTGCGAAGGTCCATCACCGGGATGATCTTGCCCCGCAGGTTGATCACCCCCTCGATGAAGGGCGGGCTCTGCGGCACCTTGGTGATCTGCATCATCCGGTTGATCTCCTGGACCGCCAGGATCGGCACGGCGAACTCCTCGGTGCCGACCATGAAGCTGACAAGCTGCAGCAGCTCGCCGTCCCCGCGGGCGGTCTTGTCCTGCCCGTGGAGGGCGGAGGGCACGGCCTTGGACTGGGCGGGGGTCTCGCTGTTCGAGGCGTTCTTCGCGTTCGTGGCGGACATGATCAGCTCCTTGTTCGCGTGCGGAAAAGGTCTGGCCCGCATATGACCAGCCCTCGAGAGACGTCAGGGCGCTTGTCGCGGGGCACACACACGACACGATCGCTCCCACGCCCATGCCTGCCGGCGAGGGGACATGAAGGGAGCATCGGAGCTGCGCCCATCTGGCTTTAGGTCACCAGAAGATTGCCCGCCTAATCCGCACAACACCCCGAACCGAACCACCGACCCCGCGTGACGACTCCACCCACGCCGCCCCATGAAAAAACCCGCCCTCGAGGACGGGTCAGCATCGAATCTCTGAAGCTTCAGACCTGTCGGGTTATCGGCCGTCGAAACTCAGGCGCTGAACGAGCTGCCGCAGCCGCACGAACTCGTCGCGTTGGGGTTGTGGAACACGAACCCCCGACCCATCACCTCGTCCTTGAAGTCGATCTTCACCCCGTTGAGGTAAAGGTAGCTCTTGGGGTCGCAGACGACCGTCACGCCGTGCTGGTCAAATTTCTCATCGCTCTCGCGCTGGTCCTCGGTCAGGTCCAGCAGGTAGCTGAAGCCCGAGCACCCGCCGCCCTTGACCCCCACGCGCAGCCGGATCTTCTGGGCGTCGAGCTCCTGCTGCTGGATGATGGTCTGGATCTCGCGGGCCGCCGTTTCGCTCAGTTCAATGGCCATGGTCATGTCCTCCGAAAAATCGGGGCCAAAGCCCCTGTCATGCGAGGGTGCACCGCCTCCCGTCCCGGCCTATCCATCTGATCGTCGGGACGATGGGCGACTCGTTATTAATAGCACCTATTAGGTGCGATTTCAAGCCGCGAGATTAATCCACTCTCGTCATTGAGCATCCAGGTTCACATCGTTAGCATGACCGGACTGTCCGCTCCGCTGGAGTAATCTGCCTATGGGACCGGTCCTGTCCGTGGCGTTGTTCGTGGGTGTCGGCCTGGGCTTTGTCCTGCTGAACCTGCTCGTTGGCAAGCTCGTCCGCCCCAACCTTCCCCACCCCGTCAAACAGTCGATCTATGAATGCGGCGAGGTGGCTGTGGGCTCGAGCTGGGTGCAGTTCGACCTGCGATTCTACATTGTCGCCCTGTTCTACCTGGTGTTCGACGTCGAGGTGGCCTTGCTCTACCCCTGGGCGTCGATCTTCCGCCAGGTCCCGACCGAGGCGATGCTCCTGGGCCTGCCCTTCCTGCTGATCGTGGTCGTGGGCTTCGCCTATGAGTGGTACGCCGGCAGCCTCGAGTGGATCCGCGGCAGCTCGCACGGCCAGGCCCCGAGGCTGTCCAACGCCGACGACCTCTCCGCCCTGGCGCGCCGGGACCCCGAGACCCTCGCCGAGCCGGCCGAAGCATCTCGGTAATCCGCCACGCCTCAAACCACCGACAAGATACCTGGGAGGGGAACCCGCCAACACCGACCTGGGAGTGATCCGGTCATGCCTGAACGTTACAAAACCGTCCTGATGCTCGGCGCCCCCGGCTCGGGCAAGGGCACGCAGGGGAAAATCCTCGGCACCATCCCGGGGTTCCATCAGTTCGCCTGCGGCGACGTCTTCCGCTCCATGGACATCACCTCGGAGCTGGGCCAGATCTTCTACCAGTACTCCTCGCGGGGGGAACTGGTCCCCGACGAGCTGACCGTCCGCCTCTGGGCCGAAAACATCCGCGCCAGGGCCATCATCGGCGACTACAAGCCCAAGCGGCAGCTCCTGATCCTCGACGGCATCCCACGCACTCTCCACCAGGCCAAGCTCATGGAGGAGTTCATCGACGTCCTGCGCGTGGTCCACCTCGTCTGCGACGACATGAACAAGATGATTGAGCGCATCCGCCGGCGCGCCCTCAAGGAGAATCGCATGGACGACGCCGACGAGAAGGTCATCCGTCATCGCATGGCCGTCTACGAGGCCGAGACCTTCCCCCTTGTCGCCCACTACCCCAAAGAGAAAATCGTCCCCGTCAACTCCGAGGGCTCGCCCGCCATGGTCCTGATGCGGATCCTCGACACCCTGGCCCCCCTCCAGGACAAACACTTCCAGGCCTTCTAGCCCCCCGTCCCCGGAAGTGGACACCGGCAGCCATCAAGCCCCCGACGCAGCCGGGCGTTTTCTTGTCCGTGGGCCCTACCCCCTGCCCTGTACCTCATACCCTTTCCCCCTTCCGGGGGCAAAGAAAAAAGGCCGAGCCTCAGATCGGCGCGACCTCTTTCTTCGGTGTCTTGCCAGCCCTGGATCAACTTGCCTTCCCGTCGCGGCCGACGACGTTGCGCGGGCCGACGGACGGAGCCGGCGGGAACCTGCCGGACCGTCGGTTAGTAGA
>JADZET010000181.1 GCA_020850375.1 Phycisphaeraceae bacterium
GGGCGACGTAGGCCTCGATGCCCAGGATGGCCTTGATCCCCGCCGCCTTGGCGGCGTTGTAGAACTCGATCGCCCCGTGCATGTTCCCGTGGTCGGTCAGGGCCACGGCGTCCATCCCCAGCTCCTTGACCCGGTCGACCAGCGCCGAGATGGCGTTGGCCCCGTCGAGCAGGGAGTACTCGCTGTGCAGATGCAGGTGGACGAAACGATGTGCCATCCTTGGACCCCTACGGCTCAACTGTCACCGAGACATGAGAACGACGCCAGCAAGTTTACGCCCCATGCCCCAGGGGACAAGCCGACACCGCCGGCCACTTGCCGATGGGGAAAGCCTGTCGTAGCCTAACTCCCACTCACATTGGGCAGGGATGGATGAAAAAAGGAGCCTGACCGTGGCGTTACCTGTGGCATTGCAGCTCTACACCGTCCGCGATCTTTACGCCAAGGACCCCATCAAGACCCTCGAGCAGGTGGCGCAGATCGGCTACCGGTACGTCGAGCACGCCGGCTGGTCCGGCAAGACCCCCGCCGAGATCGCCGCCGCCTGCCAGAAGCTCAAGCTCACCGGCACCGGCATGCACTGCGGGCCCAACGACCTCCAGGACAAGCTCCCCGCCCTGGCCGCCGAGGCCAAGACGGTCGGCGTGAAATACCTCACCCTCGCCTGGCTGCCCGAGAACCTCCGCACCGTCGAGGGCTACAAGCAGGCCGCCAAACAGCTCAGCGACGGCGCCAAGATCCTGGCTGACCACGGCATCAAGATGGGCTACCACAACCACGCCTTCGAGTTCGACAAGCTCCCCGGCGGCGCCATGGGCCTGGACATCCTCGCTGGCGAGACCAGCCCCTCCGTCGGCTTCGAGCTCGACGTGATGTGGGCCACCTGGGGCCTGCAGGACCCCGTGGCCTGGATGAAGAAGCTCACCGGCCGGCTCCCCCTCCTGCACATCAAGGACACCCCGGGAAAACCCGCCAGCGGCGAGCCGACCAAGCGGTTCACCGAGGTCGGCACCGGCATCGTCAACCTCAAGGGCGTCCTGGCCGCCGCTGAGGGCTGCGGCGCGAAGTATCTGATCATCGAGCAGGACAGCGACTGGGTCGACGGCGACCCGATGCAGTCAGCCAAGGTCAGCTTCAACAACCTGACCAGGATGCTGGCATAGGCCACGGAAAAGAAACCGAGTTCACCACCCCACCGCCGCGTGCTCAGTCCGCGGCGGTTGTTTTTCCCTGTTGCTTGACGCGCAGGGCGGCCTTCTTCGCGTAGTCCTCGCTCAGCTCGCAACCCAACCACTTGCGGCCGAGTTTCGCCGCCACGGCCAACGTCGTGCCGCTACCGGTAAAGGGATCGAACACCAGATCGCCCGGATTGCTCGAGACCTTGACGATCCGTTCCAGCAGCGACTCGGGCAACTGGCAGGGGTGCCACTGCTGCCGCTCCTTGAACGTGCCGCAGAGACGCGACTCGTACCAAGTGTCCCGATCCGGCCCGAAATACTCCCCCTCCGGGTCGGCGATGGCCTCCTGCGGGCGGGTGTACCACCGCTGCGTGTCGGGGAAGCGCTTGAGGTACCAGGTGTCGTCGGGCAGCTTGCCCTGCGGATTCTGCCGGCGGTCGTTGTAGGTCGTCATCCGGGCCGAGGGCACGGCCACGGCGTCGTAGTGGAACGTGAAGGGCGGCGCGTGGGCCTCGAGCCTGGGCTTGCCGTCGGGCGTGACCGCGGCGCTGCCCACGCAGTAGAAGAGGTGCGCGTGGCTGCGGTTGAACTTGATCTTGCACCGCTGGCCGAAGGTGTAGTGCCAGACAATCCAGTTTCGAAAGAGCAGACGGCCCTGCCGCTGCAGGTCCTTGAGGATCAGCCGCGTCTCGGCGGCGTACTCGTCGCCGATCAGGACATAGAGCGAGCCGGTGGGTTTGAGCAGGCGAGCGCAGCCCTCGATCCACTGCCGCGTCCAGCCGACGTACTCGTCGTCGGAACGCTTGTCGTGGTACTCGTCGTAGGCGTAGCCGATGTTGTAGGGCGGGTCGGCGAAGACCAGGTCGAGCGACCCCGCGGGCCAGCCGGCCATAACCTTCAGACAGTCGCCGGTGACGATCTGGTCGAGTTTGAGCTTGCGTTGACGGCCCACGGTCGAGGAACGCTTGGGATTGGTGATCGCGGTCGTCATACAGGGATTTTAGTTAAATCATGGCCCCCGCGCCAGGGCGGAGGGTTTTGGCTGAATCCCTCCCGCCCGCTTGGCCGATGCAGGGGTTAGCGCTTATACTTTGGAGGATCACCGGACCCCGGAGGCTGTTCACAAAGCCCGGCCCGGCGAGATCAACCCGAGACGAGAAAGGAACGCTTTTCCATGGCTCACATCATTGCCGAACCGTGCGTCGGGACCAAGGACACCGCCTGCGTGGCCGTCTGCCCCGTGGATTGCATCCACCCGACCAAGGACGACGCCGACTTCGCCGAGGCCGAGCAGCTTTATATTGACCCGGACACCTGCATCGACTGCGGCCTGTGCGTCGACGAGTGCCCGGTCAAGGCCATCTTCCCCCAGGAAGACCTCCCCGAGGAATGGAAAGCCTTCGTCGAGACCAACGCCCAGTATTTCGCCAAGTAACCCCCCCGGAAGTGGACTCCGGGCAAACAGGCTAAGGCACCAAGGTCCCCGCCGGGCCCTTGGTGTTTTTTTTATCCCGCCGTCGTATCCTCTTTCCAATCCCTAATCCCCAATCCCTAACCCCTCTTCTCCCATGCCCCTTCCCACCGTCGTCGTCAGCGAACACCTCGACGCCGCACCCGCTGCCTGGCTGAGCAAACACGCCCAGGTTGTCCGGGCCGATATCAAAGAACCGGCCAAGCTCGACGCCGCCCTGGCGACAGCCGACGGCCTGGTCGTCCGCACCTACACCAAGGTCAACGACGCCCTCCTGGCCAAGGCGCCGCGCCTGCGCGTCGTCGGCCGCGGCGGCGTCGGCCTGGACAACATCGACGTCCCCGCCTGCCGCAAGCGCGGCGTCGAGGTCGTCTTCACCCCCGATGCCAACACGCAAGCAGTGGTGGAATACGTCTTGGGCCTGATGCTCGACGAGGTCCGCCCCCGCACCGCCTTAACCAGTCCAGCCACCCCCGAGCAGTTCCTTGCGATCCGAAACGACAACCTCGGCCGACAACTCGACCAGATGACCTTAGGCGTGCTGGGCTTCGGCCGGATCGGCACCCGCCTCGGCCGCGTCGCCCGAGCCCTGGGCATGCGCCTGCTCGTCCACGACATCCTCCCAGAGTCGACCTGCCGGGCGGCCGTGGAGTACGACTTCGCGTTCGTCGATGCCGCGACGCTCTACCGCCAGAGCGACATCCTGAGCATCCACGTCGACGGCCGACCCGACAACCGCGGGCTGATCAGCCGCGACGTGATGGCCCTGCTCAAGCCCTCGTGCATCTTCATCAACGCCGCACGCGGCATGCTCGTCGACGCCCACGCCCTGGCCGACTGGATCAAGCTCAACGCCTCCAAGGGCGGCCGCCTGATCCTCGACGTGCACGACCCCGAGCCCCCCGGCAGCGACTACCCCCTCTACCGTCTCCCGCTTGAGGGGGAGGGGATACGCCTGCTGCCGCACCTGGCCGCCCGCACGCCGACTGCCCAGGACAACATGAGCTGGGTCGTCCGCGACGTCATCGCCGTGCTCGAGGGCCGCAAGCCCCAGCACCCGGCGCCGTGATCGCACGAAAAACAGCGAAAAATCAGGCCTTTTCGCCTCCGCCGATCTCCACGCTCAGCCTCCGCTTCGGATCCCCCGCCAGGTACAGCGTCTGGGTCGGGAAGGCGAACTCGATGCCCGCCGCCTCGAAGGCCTTCATCAGACGCAGGTTCACCATCTCGCGGTGCTCGAGGAACGTGAAGTAGTTGCGGCCCGAATCGCCCAGGAGCTGATACCAGTAGATGGCCTTGATGTTCAGACTATCGGCGTTGAGCTCGTCGAAGGCCACCCGCGGCGGGAATTTAGACATGTCGAACCCGCCGGCCTCGACGACCTGCGGATCGTTCAGCACATCCTTGACGATCCGGATCGCCTCCTCAATCTTCCCGGGGGGCGTGTCGTAGGTGACGGTGACGTCCATGTCCCGCCGCCAGTAGGGGCTGCGGGTGATGTTGATCACGCTGTCGTCGCCGAACTTGAGGTTCGGCACCGTCATCTGAAAACCGCTGAGCAGGCGGAGCCGCGTCGAGCGGAAGCCGATCTCCTCGATCGTGCCGGACTCCCCGCCGTACTGAACGAAGTCGCCGACGACGAAGGGCTTGTCGAAGAAGACGGTCATCGAGCCGAAGAGGTTCCTGAACGAGTCCTGGGCCGCCAACGACACCGCCAGTCCGGCGATGCCCAGGCCCGCCAGCCAGCCCGTGATGTTCAGGCCGAAGACGTTCTGGGCCGCCACCAGCGTGAAGACGACGATCAGAAAGATCCGCAGCGTCTTGGTGATCAGCGGCAGGACCATGTCGTCGAGCTTCGAGTCGCTGCGCTCGGCAA
>JADZET010000182.1 GCA_020850375.1 Phycisphaeraceae bacterium
CGGTGCCCGAGAGCGAATGCTCGCTCCAGGTCGGCGGCGCGCGGATCACGCCGGGCATGCGCGACGTGCCCCTGGAGGTCGAGCACCCCGGCGGGGGCTACTCACGGCGCGTGGCCCGGATCATCAGTGTCACCGGCCGGGACGTCGTGCTCAGCCACCGCGGCTACCTCCACCAGGACACTCTCTGCCGGCTGATCGTCCCTCTCGACGGCGAGTCCGAGCACATCACCCTGACCGGCCGGGTCGCCGGCTGCCGGCACCAGTCGCGCGACATGCACCAGACCGTCGTGCACCTGGACCTCGACGGCTCCGTTCACATCGACCATCCCACCGAGCCCAGCCAGCTCGTCGGCCAGGTCCTGATCATCGGGGATCAGGAGTTGATCCTGCGCATCCTCCGCCATCACCTGGGCTCGACGGGCCTGAAGCTGCGCACGGCCACGAACGTCAACCAGGTCACCGACCATCTGCACGACCAGGCGGTGGACCTGGTGATCTGCGACGACCAGCTCACGCACTGCGGCAATGTGGACCTGCTCGCGGCCGTTCGCGCCGCGGGCCATACCGGCCCGATCCTGGCCCTGGTGGGCGCCGGTCGGTCCATCCCTCCCTCGATCCCCGGCTCGGTCACCAGCCTGGTCAAGCCCTTCGAACGCGACGAGCTCTTCAGGGCTCTCGAGACGGCGATGGTGCCGGCCTTGCCCAAGGTCGCCGATCCGATCAAGAGCACGCTGACGCATCAGCCCGGCTCCAAGGCCCTGCTCGACTGGTATGTCCCGCAGGTCAAGCAGATCCTGCGGTCCCTCGAGCAGGCGATCGAGCAGAACGACATCAAGGCCGCCACCTGGCTCTGCAAGGGCATCCTCGAGACCGGGGCCTGCTTCGGCTACCCCTGCCTCTCCGACGCCGCCCGCGCCCTGCACGAGCACCTGACCGCCTCGTCCGACCCGGTGCCCCGCCGGTTGCTCGAGACGCTCAACGGGCTGTGCGGCCGGCTTTGTTAATGGGCTTGGCTGGGTGTTCTCGGACCCTTCATCAAGTCATCCCCCCGCACGGCCGATCATCTATTCTGAGTGATGCGCCTTTTTCGTGCGCTGATGGCGGGAATTGTGGTAAAATACCCTTGTCAACACGCACCGACCCGGTTTCCGACGCTCCACGGAGGGCTTGCCTTGCCCGCGGGTGATGGTTGCGTATGAGTGCTCCGACCCTGCCCCCGCAGTTCGACTCGGGACGGCCGCTCGCACCGCCCCAGAACGGCATGGTGCGCCTGGTCTGCCCGCTCTGCGGCAAACGCTACAAGGTCAGCCGACAGCTCGTCGGCCGCGTCGGTGAGTGCGTGCACTGCACCGGACGCTTTGTCATTCCCCGGGGGCTGCCCCCCGTCGTCGAGGGGTCGGCCCACCCCGCCGCCGTGGGCATCTCCCTCGCCGACGGCCGCTGGCCCGGCGACCACCACCGCCCACTGAGCGACTACCTCACCCCCTCGGAACTCGAACACGCGTCGGTCCACCTCCCGCCCTCATCGGGCCATCGGTGGCAGCGCGGCGTCTCGATCGTCGGCCATCACCTGGCGCGACGACCCGTTACCGCCGCCCTGGGCTCGCTGACGCTGGTGGTGCTGGCGGCCTTCGCCTTCCACCCTCAGTTGGTCCGCAACTTCACGGACCCCAAGTGGTGGGGTGTGACACAGGACGGGCCCGGATCGTTCTCGCCCCCGCCGATCCATTCGCTGGCCATCGAGAACAACTACCCCGCGGCCTCCCGCGTCGGCCGCGACGCGGCGACGGAACCCTCGGCCCTCGTGACGCAGTTGATCGACGACAGCCAGCTGCCGGACCATACCTACGCGAGCTTTCCCCCCACCTCGCCGGCTTCTGACACGGACGATGAGATCACCTCCCTGATCGCCAGCACCGGCAGGCCCGTGTCCGCGCAGACACTGGCGAGCACCGGTGCTCCCGACGGTCAGCCCGACCCGGCACGGTCCACTCTTTTCCCAGCGGCCCCGGACGCCCGACAGTCGTCGCCCAAGTCGCCCGGCCTGGTCTACTGGGCCCCGGCGTCCGACCCCGTCGAGCTGGACAACATCCGCATCCGGCTCCTGTCCGTCCATGTCGGGCAGGTGCCCCTGCAGCACATTGTCGACGGCATGGTCAGTCAGTCGCCCGGGTCGTATCTGAGCGTGGAGATCGAGGTGACCAACCTCGACCCCAACGCCAGCATCGACTACGTCACCTGGGCCGGTTCGGAGCTCTCGCTCGGCAGCGACATGGCCGACCTGCGCGACGACCACGACCAGCCCCTGCAACGGGTGGTTTTCACCGCCGCCGTCACCCCTCGCGGGCGACATGATCAGTGGACCATCGGTCCGAACCTGGCCATGATCGATGTGCTCGTCTTCAGGCCGCCCCAGGGCGACCCCGCTTACCTTCGCCTGGAGCTCCCCGGGCGCAACGTCGGCCTGAATGTCCCGGTCCGCTTCCAGATCCCCGTCTCGTTCATCCAGCACTAGCCGCGCAGCCACTTTCTCCCTCGCCGCCACGCCCACCGGGCTGTCAGCACCAACCAGACCGTGGCGCACCCGTAGGCCAGCCACTCCGGCGTGATATCCCGCCATTCGCCCACCTGGCCGGCCACGTCCAGGCCCAGCCACCCCACCAGCGAGTCCGTGGCCAACCCCAGCAGCACGGCCGACCCCGCGATCGCCCCGACATACCCCGCCGCCACCCGCCAGCCCATCTCCTGCCGCACCAGGACGATGGTCGCCAGATTCGTCGCCGGGCCCGCCAGCAGGAACGCCAGCACCACCCCCGGCGACACGCCCGAGCCGAGCA
>JADZET010000183.1 GCA_020850375.1 Phycisphaeraceae bacterium
CCAAGGCGTGGAAGGACTCGGCGTTCCGGATCGTGTTCGAGGACGAGCACCTGTTGGTGGTGGACAAGGCGGCGTGGGCGATGTCGGTGCCGACGTCGCCGGAGCAGGGCACGGGCAAGTCGGTGGCGGAGCGTGTGGAGAGATACCTCAAGCACGGGCGCAAGCCGGTGTCGATCCCGGTGGTGCACCGGCTGGACCAGGGGACGTCGGGGCTGCTGGTGTTCGCCAAGACGGCGGCGGTGGCGGGGATGCTCAAAGAGCAGTTCGCGGCGCGCAAGCCGCTGCGTCTGTACGTGGCGCTGGTGGCCGGTCGGGTGGAGAAGGATCGGGGGGTCTGCAAGAGCCACCTGGCGACGGCGATGAACCTCGACCGCTACTCGACGCCGAACACCAAGGTGGGCAAGCTGGCGATCACGCACTACGTCGTGGCCTCGCGGCATGACGGGTACACCTGCGTGCACTGCCAGCTCGAGACGGGTCGGCGGCATCAGATCCGGGTGCACATGGCTGAGCTGCGCCACCCGGTGCTGGGGGACATGCGCTATGAGACGGCGTTGGCCCGGCACCCGAAGTGGAACGTCCGGCGGCTGGCGCTGCACGCGGCGACGCTGGGGTTCATGCACCCGATGACGGGCAAGGCGATGGAATTCACCAGCCCCCTGCCGGCGCCGATGGCGGCGATGCTGGACCAGGGCGGGCCGGGGGAGAAAATGACGGGATCGTCGGCCGCCGGCCGTCGTTCTCCAAGGAGTCGTCCAAAATGAGCTTGCGTTTCACCTGGCCCCACGGGCACGCCGCGGCGCTGAGTCTGTCCTTCGACGACGCACGACCGAGTCAGCTCGACTTCGGCGTGCCGCTGTTCGACCGGCATGGGTTCAAGGCCACGTTCTACGTCAGCCTGTCGCCGCTGCGGCTGCGGGCGGAGGAGTGGAAGGGGGCGGCGGCGAACGGGCACGAGATCGGCAACCACACGGTCTACCATCCCTGCACGGGGAATTTCGTGTGGTCGCGCGAGCACGCGCTCGAGGAGTACACGCTCGAGCAGATGGCGGCGGAGCTGGACGAGGCGAATCACCAGATCAAGGAGATCGTGGGGGTCGAGGCGGTGACGTTCGCGTACCCCTGCGGGCAGACGTTCGTGGGGCGGGGGGTCAAGACGCGGAGCTACATCCCGCTGGTGGCCGAACGGTTTTTGGCGGGGCGCGGGTACCTGGCGGAGTGCCAGAACGATCCGTGGATGTGCGACCTGGCGAACCTGATGACCGGCGGGCTGGACAACAAGGATTTCGAGGAGGTTCGTCCGGAGATCGACCGGGCGCTGGCGGAGGGGCGTTGGCTGCACCTGGCGGGGCACGACGTGAACCTGGGCAAGGGGCAGGTGACGCGGGTGGAGACCCTGGATCGGATCCTGAATTACGCGCGGGAGAAGAATTTCTGGGTGACCACGGTGGCCGAGGGGGCGAGGCACCTGCGCGATCAGTTCCGCTCGACGTTCGGGAAAGCCGACAGGTCGGGCTTGTGCTTGTAGAGTTCGCAGGTCGCTTGCCTGACGACGGTGTCGTCATCGAGCACAACCTCGTAGATGTACAACAGCGGGATCGTCTGGCAGTCGAGGAGCTCACGCCGGCCGGAAGCGATGGCGTCGAGGTGCTCCTGCCAGGATGTCCGCCAGCCCGCCACGGTCCGGCCGTCGAGGGGCATCGGGTAGAACATGGCGAACTGCTGGTGCTGGGCGTCCTCGAACCGCTGGACCGACCACTCCTTGCCGCTCTGGAGGTCTCTGCACACGTGTGTGACGATCGGCTCGGCATTGATCAGCCGGAATCGGCCGGCGGAGAAGGCCTCGTGCACGCGTTTGGTGAACTGTAGCGTCCTCTCGAGCATCGTGCCCCGCTCGGCTGGGTCATAGTAGGTGCCCGAGCCAATGACCTTGGTCGATCCATCGGGCAGCGTCACGCGGTAAACATAGGCTGTCCCCCCGACAGGACCATTGACTGTCTTCTCCAGCTTGAAGTGTCCCTGATCGATGGCCTGGTCCATGGCCTGTTCTTCCGCGATGTTCTGCGGGGGAGGTGCTGGGGGATCGGCCAGCGCCGATGTCTGGCGGCCGGGAGCTTGTTGCGGGGCCGGGACCATGTCGGCGTCGGACCGGGACTGACCGTCGGTGGGCCAATCCCTCATCCCGCCGCCGCTGATGGTGACATCCCCGTTGTGGGTCTTGCCGTCGGGCGTGGTGAAGGGGTCGAGCTTGTAGGTCTTCCGTTCGCTGCTATAGAACCACTGCAGTCGCTTGATGGCCTGGTACCCCTGCTCAGCGGCCCAGCCGCTGGCGACGAGCGACAGAGCCAGCAGCACGGTGGCGGCGGTGCGCAGACGCGGCGAGAACCGACGAATGCGACGGTGATCGGCAGGCAGCGCCGACTCGGCCAACAGGAGCAGGGCCTTGAGCCGCTGCTGATGCTCCGAGGGCGTCAGGTTCGGCGGCGTGGCCTGTTCGAGCAATTCACGCATCCACTGTTCATCTGTCATGGCTGTGGCTCCTGATTCAAGATCCGGCCCGACGGTCAGTAAAATGCCGGCCGGGGCGTCAGGTTGCAGCCTCCATGCGGTTGCGCAGTTGTTTGAGCCCGCGGTGGATCCAGGACTTGATCGTGCCGACGCGCTTGCCCGTGGCCTGGGCGATCTCTTCGTAGGTGAGCTGTTCGAAAAATCGCAGGGTCAGGGCGGTGCGGTGACGCTGGGGGAGAGATAGGAGGTGGCGGTGCAGGTCGGCGAAACGGCGATGGTTCTGCTCGCGGAGGGCGAGGCCCTCGACGGCGTCCTCGGACAGGTGGAGCCGGGCGGTTTGCGTGGCCCATGCGTGCTCGTGTCGGCGGCGGCGGTGGATCTGCCGCCAGTACATGCGCAGCTCGTTGGCGGCGATGCCGTACAGCCAGGCCCGTGGCGATGAGTCCGGCCGGAGGGTGGCGAAGGCTCGTAGGGCCTTGAAAAAGGTGTTGGAGGTCAGGTACTCGGCGGTGTCGATGTCCAGCGTGCCGCGGTAGAGGTAGTTGAGGATGCGGAGGTAGTAGGCGTCGTAAAGCTGGGTAAATTCGGGTCTGCCCTGATCCATCTCTCCAGCGACCTGGACATCGGGCGGGGCCGGGGAAGGCAGGCCGTCCTCAGGCGCAGGATCCGAAAAGGCGGCGTCTTTTGCGGTGATTGGCTTCAAGCAGGCTCCATCTACAGGCGTTCCTGTCTTGAATATGCCATGAGCACAAAAAGGTTGCATGAGAATCAATCCGGTTGAACAATTTCATACCGAGGCCATCACACGATGGCCGTCATATCCGCGCGCCTATGATTCGAGGCGATTGAACCGAGGGGATCTGACATGTCATCGCTCACTGGTTGCCCCCGTCTTGGCTCGCTGGTGGTCGCACTTGTGATCGCCCCGTTTACCCAGGGCCAGACCACGAACAACCCGCTGCCGGACTCGGTCACGCCGTCGGGGCTGCGGGTGGAGCTGCGGGACTATCTTGCGGCGCCGGCGAGCAGCGCGAGTCGGCCGATCGCGCGGCTGAATTATCTGTCGCCGGCGCCGGACGGGTCGGCGCGGCTGTTCGTCAATGACATGCGGGGCAAACTCTGGGTGATCGACGTGTCGTACCCGCAGTCGCCGCAGTTCATGCCGGACCCGGTGCTGGACCTGGCGACGGCGCCGGGGGCGGCGCTGTTCAGCCTGTATGGGGAGGTGGGGTTCTCCAGCTTCGCGTTTCATCCGGACTTCGCGGTGGCGGGTTCGGCGGGGCATGGCAAGCTCTACGTGACGTATGACTCGTCGGACACGTCCAAGCCGGTGGATTACCCCTCGCCGGGGGGGACGGACCACCACAGCGTGATCGAGGAGTGGACGATCGACCCGAATGATCCGAACCTGGCCGACCCGGACACGCGGCGGCAGGTGCTGCGGATCGGGCAGCCGTTCAGCAACCACAACATGGGGCTGATGGCGTTCAACCCCAATTCGCAGCCGGGGGACGCGGACTACGGGAAGATGTACATCGCGGTGGCGGACGGGGGCAGCGGCGGGGACCCCTACAACGTCGCGCAGAACCTGCAAAGCCCGCTGGGCAAGATCCTGCGGATCGACCCGTTATCACCCCCCGGGGGTGGTGCGAATTACACGGCGCCTGCGGACAACCCGTTCGTGGGGCAGGACGCGCTGGGGGAGATCTGGGCGCTGGGGCTGCGGAACCCGCACCGCTTTAGCTGGGACTCGGTGGCGCTCGGCGGGTCAGGCGCGATGTTCATCAGCGACATCGGTCAGTCGAACCTGGAGGAGATCAACCTCGGCGCGGCGGGGGCGAACTACGGGTGGGACATCCGCGAGGGGACGTTCGCGACGGTGCCGGGGAACAACGGGGTGGTCAGCACGATCCCGCCGGTGGACACGATCCCGCTGACGTACCCGGTGGCGCAGTACGATCACGACGAGGGCGATGCGATCGTGGGCGGGTTCGTCTACCGGGGGTCGGCGATCCCGAACCTCGTGGGCAAGTACGTGTTCGGGGACCTGGCCAAGGGTCGGCTGTTCTACTTCGAGCTCGACGAGATGCAGCCCGACGGGCAGACGCCGATCCATGAGCTGACGCTGATGGTCAACGGCGTGCCCAGGACGTTGCTGCAGGTGCTGGGCAACGACTACCGGGCGGACCTGCGGTTCGGGCTCGACGCCGACGGGGAGATCTACGTGCTGACCAAGCGGGACGGGATGATCCGGACGCTGGGGTTTATCCCGAATCCGGGGGATTTTAACGGGGACGGGCTGATCAACGTGCAGGACATCAACCCGTTCGTGCTGGCGATGTCGAACCCGTCGGCGTTCGAGGCCCAGCACCCGGACCTGCCGCTGGCGTACCTGGACCTGACGGGGGACGGGGTGATCGACGTGCAGGACATCAACCCGTTCGTGCAGGAACTGGTGGCGGGCGTGGGACAGGGGGTGGTGCTGATCATCCCGGAGCCGTCGGGGCTAGGCGGGGTGCTGCTGAGCGTGTGCCTGGCGTCGCGGCGGTGGCGCGGCGGCGTCCAGACGGCGGGGCGGTGAGTTATCATGGCTGGGCATGTACAGAGCTGGTCAAGCTGAGATCGACGCCGTCGCCCAGGTCATCCGGTCGCACGCCCTGTTTCGGTATCGCGAGAAATCCGAGTGCGAGCGGTTTGAGCGGCGCTGGGCGAAACACCTGGGCGTGGGGCACGCGTGCATCACGTCGAGCGGGAGCACGGCGCTGACGGCGGCACTGGCGGGATTAGGCGTGGGGCCAGGGCAGGAAGTGATCGTGCCGGCGTACACGTACATGGCCACGGCGATCGCGGTGCTGGCGGTGGGTGCGATCCCGGTGATCGTGGACGTGGACGAGAGTTTGACGATGAGCCCCCTGGCGTTGGCCGAGGCGATCGGGCCGCGGACCAGGGCGGTGATTCCCGTGCACATGGTGGGGCTGCCGTGCGACATGGGGGCGATCATGCGGATCGCCCGCCCCCGGAAGGGACGCCCCAGGAAGCTGCTGGTAATTGAGGACGCGTGTCAGGCAGTGGGCGGCGGGTATGAGGGGAAG
Source organism: Phycisphaeraceae bacterium (assembly GCA_020850375.1). The sequence continues at coordinate 5,601 of JADZET010000183.1, forward strand.
ATGCTCGGGGCGATCGGGGATGCGGGGACGTTCAGCTTCAACGCTTTTAAGAACATCACCTGCGGCGAGGGCGGGGCGGTGGTCAGCAACGACGAGCAGGTCGCCCAGCGGGCCCGCTGCATGACCGACTGCTGCGGGTTCTACTGGCGGGGGCGATC
>JADZET010000184.1 GCA_020850375.1 Phycisphaeraceae bacterium
CGCCGCCTGCTCCTCCTCCGCGCCCTGCTCCTGCATCAGCGGGATCAGTTCCCGCGCCACGAACGGGAACGTCACGAACACCGTCGCCAGCACGATCCCCGGCGCCGCGAAGATGATCCGGATGTCGTGATCGATCAGCCACTCGCCGAACCATCCGTGCAGCCCGAACAAGAGCACGAAGATCAGCCCCGAGATCACCGGCGAGACCGCGAAGGGCAGGTCGATCAGCGTGATCAAGACGTTCTTGCCCACGAAGTCGAACTTGGCGATCGCCCACGCCGCCGCCAGGCCGAAGACCAGGTTTAGCGGCACGCTGATCCCCGCCGCGATCAGTGTCAGCTTGATCGCCGACAACGCCGCCACGTCCTGGAAGCTCGCGAAGTACGCGCCAATCCCGCGCCGCAACGCCTCGGCGAACACCGCCGCCAGCGGCGCCACCAGGAACAACCCCAGGAACGCCAGCGACACGCCGATGATCGGCCACCGCACCCAGGCCGGCTCCCTCACCCCCGCCCCCGGAAGTTTCGTCTCCGCTGTCCGCAGTCGTGATGCAGCAATTCCCGCCATGGCTCACACCCCCGCCCTGTGGCGGTGACTGCTCCACCACTGCAATAGGTTCACGAACAAGAGCAGCATGAACGACGCCAGCAGCATCACCACCGCGATCGCCGTCGCGCCCGTGTAGTCATATTGCTCGAGCTTGACCACGATCAGCAGGGGGGTGATCTCCGTACGCATCGGCAGATTCCCCGCGATGAAGATCACCGACCCATACTCCCCCAGCGCTCGCGCGAACGAGAGCGAAAACCCCGTCAAGAGCGGCGGCAGGATCGAAGGCAGGATGATCCGTCGGAACGTCTGCCACCGGTTCGCCCCCAGACTCGCCGCCGCTTCTTCCACCTCCGCGTCCAGGTCCGCCAGCGCCGGCTGCAGCGTCCGCACCACGAACGGCAACCCGATAAACGTCAGCGCCACGATCACCCCCAACGGCGTGAACGCCACCCTGATCCCTAAGGGGTCCAGCCACCGCCCGATCCACCCATTGGGCGCGTAGATCGCCGTCAGCGCGATCCCCGACACCGCCGTGGGCAGCGCGAACGGCAGGTCCACCAGCGCGTCGACGATCTTCTTGCCCGGGAAGCTGTACCGCACCAGCGTCCACGCCACCAAAAACCCGAAGACCATGTTGACGATCGCCGCCGCCAGCGACGCCAGCAGCGTCAGCCGATACGACGCCACCACCCGCGGGTCACTGATCGTCGCCCACACGTGCTCCCACGACGCCGTGGCCGTCTTAAGGAACAAGCTCGACAGCGGGACCAGCACGATCAGGCTCAGGTACAACACCGTGAACCCCATCGTCAGCCCGAACCCCGGCAGCACGCTCGGTTGTTTAAGTCGAATGGCCATGCCTCATCCTCGCGGTGCATTTCCGATTGCCGATTGCCGATGTCCGACCAAAATACCGCTCAGGCCGCGCTGTCTTCACATCGCAAATCGGCAATCGTCAATCGGCAATCTCCTCCCCCTCACCTCCCCGGCTGATAGATCTGATCAAACACCCCCCCATCCGCGAAGTGCTTGTCCTGCGCCCGCCCCCACCCCTCGAACACCTCGTCGATCGTGAACAGCGGGATCTGCGCGAACTGCCCCTTGTACTTCTCCGCCACCGCCGCCAGCCGCGGCCGATAGAAGTTCTTCGCCGCGATCTCCTGCCCCTGCTCGCTGTAGAGGAACTTCAGGTACGCCTCGGCCACCTTCCGCGTCCCCCGCCGGTCCACCACCTCGTCCACCACCGTCACCGGCGGCTCAGCCAGAATGCTCACCGACGGCACAACCATCTCGAACTTGTCCGCCCCGAACTCCCGCAGCGCCAGGAACGCCTCGTTCTCCCAAGAGATCAGCACGTCCCCGATCCCCCGCGGCACGAACGTCGTCGTCGACCCCCGCGCCCCCGAGTCCAGCACCGGCACGTTCTTGTAGAGAGCGGCAATGAACTCCTTCGCCTTCTCCTGCGCCTTGGCCACGTCCCCCGCCGCCACCGGGTCTTTCAGACTGGCCAGGTCAACCAACTCCCTCCGCAGCACATATCCCCACGCCGCCAGGTAATTCCACCGCGCCCCCCCGGAGGTCTTGGGGTTCGGCGTGATCACCGACACCCCCGGCCGGATCAGATCGCCCCAATCTTTGATCCCCTTGGGATTGCCCTTGCGCACCAGGAACACAATGGTCGACGTGTAAGGCGCGCTGTTCTCCGGCAGCCGGCCCTGCCAGTCCGCCGGCAGCAGCCGCGCCTTGGCCGCGATGGCGTCGATGTCATACGCCAGCGCCAGCGTCACCACGTCCGCCTCCAGCCCGTCGATCACCGCCCGGGCCTGTTTGCCCGAGCCGCCGTGCGACTGCTGGATCGTCACGCTCTCGCCCGTCTCTTTCCTCCAGTGCTCAGCGAACGCCTCGTTGAAATCCTGATAAAGCTCTCGCGTCGGGTCGTAGGAAATGTTGAGCAATTCCGTGTCCGCCCGCGCGACGCCGCCGAGAACGATGGCCGCCGTCACCACGGCGTAACTGGCCCACCTTTTGATGCGATGCGAGAGCATGACTCAAACTCCAATCCAGCCGCCTCACGGCCTGTTTTTTTTAGACAACACAACCCCCGTCACCTATGGCAGGCTGACACCGCGTCAGCGACCGGGGGCCGGGGGCCGGGTGATGCTGAACAGTCAAACTTCTTCGATACGACTTCGGTGACGCCTGTTACCTGGCAGTCACTACCGCCGGAGCCGCGGCGGCAGGCGCCGCATCCGCCAACCCCGCGAACAACGGCGTCGACAGGTACCGCTCGCCGCAGCTTGCCGCCACGGTCACGATCACCTTGCCCTTATTCTCCGGCCTGGCCGCCAGCCGCGCCGCCGCCGCCACGTTCGCCCCGCTGCTGATCCCTACCAGCAGCCCCTCTTCCTTGGCCAGCCGCCGCGCCCACTCGAACGCCTCGTCATTGCTGATCTGCTCCACGCCCGACAAGAGCGACGTGTCGAGGTTCTTCGGGATGAACCCCGCCCCGATCCCCTGGATCTTGTGCGGCCCGGGCTTGCCCCCGCTGATCACCGGCGAGTGCGTCGGCTCGACCGCGACGGCCGTGAAGTCCGGCCGGCGCGCCTTGATGAA
>JADZET010000185.1 GCA_020850375.1 Phycisphaeraceae bacterium
AGTTCTGGAAGAGCCTGCCCTACCTGGTGACGTACACGTCGAACTGGATCGCCGACGCGTCGATCCTGGCCATCGCGTGGTCGCTGGCGACGGAGGAGCAGTTCTACATCTTCTGGCCGCCGGTCGAGCGGTTTCTGCGGAAGTGGGCGGTGGCGGTGATGGTCGCGTTCGTGGCGGTCAATCAGGTGGTGAACTTCGGTCTGCTCGACGGGCTGATCTTCGAGAAGTGGGGCTGGCCGGACACGCCGGTGTGGCAGATCACCTTCACGCCGATCTGCCTGGGGGTGTTGCTGGCCCACGTGCTCCACGGGCCGCGGGGGTTTGCGTGGGTGTGGCGGGTGGCGGGGCACAGGGCGGCGGCGCCGGTGCTGCTGGCGATGCTGATCACCGTGTGCGCGCTGCCGTTGCATGACATCTCGGGGCTGCCGCGGCTGGGGATTCATCTGCTGATCACGTGGCTGCTGGCGGCGTGCGTGATCCGGGAGGACCACCTGCTGGCCGGGCCGTTGCAGTGGCGGATCGTGGTGCGGATCGGCGTGGTGAGCTACGGCATGTACCTCTATCACATGTTCGCCCGGCACGGGGCGGACGCGCTGCTGGGGCGCGTGGGGATCGAGTCGCAGTTGGCGCTGTTCCCGGTGACGCTGGCGTTGACGTACCTGGTGTCGGAGGTCAGCTACCGGACGCTCGAGGCATTCTTCTTGAATCTCAAGTCGCGGTTCAGCGCGTGAGAACCCACCGCCAGGGGACTTTTTCGAAATGTCCGGGGGTGGCATGGGCGGCGGATTCTTGGTCTGATAGTCGCCGAGCATGGGCGATCGGCCGAACATTCTGGTGATCCTCAGCGACCAGCAGCGGTGGGACACGCTCGGGTGCTATGGGCGGTCGCCGATGCCGTTCTCCATCACGCCGCACCTCGACGCGATGGCCGGGCGCGGGGTGCGGTTCGAGTTGACGTTCACGGCCCAGCCGGTGTGCGGGCCGTCACGGGCGTGCCTGCAGTCGGGGATGTACGCGACCCAGACGGGCAACTGGCGGAACCATCGGGCGCTGCCGGTGGATCAGCCGACGGTGGCGAAGCTGCTCGGGGCGGCGGGGTACGAGACGGCCTACGTGGGCAAGTGGCACCTGGCGGCGGACGAGACCCACCGCGAGCTGGCGACGAGTGCGACGCCCCCGGAGCTGCGCGGGGGGTACAGCGACTATTGGGTGGCGGCGGACTCACTGGAATTCACCAGCCATGCCACGGAGGGCCACTTCTTCGACAAGGACGGCAAGCGGATCGACTGGCAGGGGTACCGGGTGGACAGGACGGTGGACTTCGCCCTGGAGTATCTGCGGGATCATGCCAAGCGTCGACGCGGGCGGGAGCGAGAGGGGCGGCCATTCTTTCTTTTCGTCTCGGCGATCGAGCCGCACCATCAGAACGACGAGAACCGGTACGTCGGGCCGGCGGGGTCGGCCGAGAAGTACGCGGGGTTCACGCCGCCTTCGGACCTGGTCCACGCGGAGATGGAAGGGGATTGGCGGGCGCAGTACCCGGACTACCTCGGCTGCTGCGCGAGCCTGGACGAGAACGTCGGGCGCGTGATCGCCACGCTGCGCGAGCTGGGGCTCGATGACAACACGCTCATGGTCTACACCTCGGACCACGGCTGCACCTTCCGCACCCGCCCGCCGGAGGGGAGCGAGTACAAACGGAGCTGTTATGAGAGCGCAATCCGGGTGCCGATGGTCATCGAGGGGCCGGGGTTCAGGGATGGAGGGGCGGTCAATGAGGTTTGCAGCCTGATCGACCTGCCGGCGACGCTGCTGCGGGCGGGGAACGTGCCCGTGCCGGACTTTTTCCGGGGGCGGCCGCTGCAGGACATGCTGACCATGGAGGGGATCGATTGGCCGCAGGAGGTTTTCCTGCAGATCAGCGAGTCGCAGGTGGGGCGCGTCATCCGGACGCGGAGGTGGAAGTACGCCGTGGCGGCGCCCCCGCCCCCGGAAGTGGGCGGTGTCAATCCGTGGAACTCGCCGGGGTCGGATCTTTACGTCGAGTCGCACCTGTACGACCTGCGGCTGGACCCGGATGAACGGCACAACCTGGTGCGCGACCCGCGGTACGCCGAGGCAAGGGCGGAGCTGGCCGGGATCCTGCTGCGGCGGATGGCGTATGCGGGGGAGCCGGCGGCGCGGATCGTGCCGGCGGGCGAGGCACTATAATCCGCGTTGATTCGGCGCCCTGTTCCTTCAACCTCGATTCGCGGGAGATCCTGGCGATGACGAGAACACTTGGCGGACAATTCGGTCGCGGTGCGATGGGGGCTTTGGTGGTTCTGCTGCTGACATGCGGGTCCGCCGTGGCGCAGACCGGGGCGGGGCTGATGCTTCAGCCCTGGAAGGACGGCCAACAACTGGAGTTCTCCTTCGATGCCCGTTACTTCAACCAGGTCTCGACGACGGGGGTGACGGGGAGCTCGGACGTGTGGGAGTATGAGTCGCAGGCCCGTTGGCGATTAGACGCGACCAAGCCCGGGAGCCTGAGCGTCGGGCATGAGATCACCTACTTCGACTGGCAGCGCGGCTCGCCGGACCTGGTCGACGAGTCCGTGGCGGCGGGGATGCGCGTCTACCAGGACGAGACGTGGGCGGTGGACGTGGTGGCGGGCGTGGGCATCGCGGGGCACCCGGTCTACGAGCACGACGAGGCGATCTACTTCATGGGCGACGTCATCGCCACGATGGACCTTGACGAGAAGTCGAGCGTGCTGTTCTTCCTGAATTACGACGGCAATCGCTCGATCTGGCCGGACATTCCGCTGCCGGGGATTGCCTACCAGAGGCGGTCGTCCGAGACGCTCAGCTACATGGTGGGCGTGCCGCGGAGCAGCATCCGCTGGCAGCCCGCGGAGAAGGTGAACCTCAGCGTGGTGTACACACTGCCGCTGACGTTTGATCTGAGCGCCGACTGGGAGTTCGTCGAGCGATGGCACCTGTTCGGAATGTTCGAGAACCGCTTCTGGGCCTTCCAGGTGCGGGAGATCAACTTCCAGCGGCTGTTCCTCGAGCAGAAGCGGGTCGAGGCGGGGCTGAAGTGGGACGTCTGCGACCGCGCGACGCTGGTGCTGGCCGGCGGATATGCGTTCGACAACCGGCAGACGACGGGCTTCGACGTCTTGAGCGACCGCAGCGAGGTGTGGAGCTCGGATGAGTTCTACGGCCGGGTGGGCGTGGAGTTCGGGTTCTAGACTCGACGCGTCGGTCGCGTGCGATTGCGCTCGATGGAAGCTGGGCCGTTACAGACGAGGGATCGGATGCTGGACCTCCGCAAGACACCGCCGCACCCGCTGGTCGCCGCGTCGATCCTGTCGGCGGACTTCGGCCGCATGGTCGAGGAGTGCCAGGACGTGCTGGGACGCGGGGCGGACCTCTTGCACCTGGACGTGATGGATGGGCACTTCGTGCCGAATCTCACCATGGGACAGGACATGTGCCGGGCGCTGCGGAAGCACTTTCCGGGGGCATATCTGGACGTGCACCTGATGGTCGAGCGGCCGGGAGATTACGTGGACATGTTCGCGGCGGCGGGGGCGAATCACTTCTGCTTCCATGTCGAAGTCTGCAGACCGCTGCTCAAGGGCGGGATCGACGCGGGCGAACTTGTCCGGTGCATCCACGGCAAGGGCATGGCGGCGGGGATGGCGATCAACCCCCCTACCCCCGCCCCCGCCCCGGGAAGTGGCGATCAGGGATTCATGGCCGTGATTGAGCCGGTGCTGGGCGAGCTGGACATGGCGCTGGTGATGAGCGTCAACCCCGGGCGGTCGGGGCAGGCATTCATCCCCGAGGTGCTCGAGAAGGCGAAGCTGCTTAAGCCGCTGCTGCGGCCGGCGACGCGGTTGGAGATCGACGGGGGGATCAACGCCCAGACGGCCCGGCCGGCGGCGGCGGCGGGGGTGGACGTGATGGTGACGGCGTCGGCACTGTTCGGGGCGACGGATCGGTCGGCGGTGATCGACGCCCTGCACGGGTCGGCCAGGCCGGTGTGATCGGCGTTCAAAACCTCAAAATTACGCCAAAACACAGGGGTTAACCGATGGCCAGGTTTGACGCAAACACCCTGCCGTCTTAGCATTCTGCGCCTGACCTGCAGACGGCAAGCCGCGTCAGGAGCGAAAAACGGGCTTCCGGACGCCCCCGCCCGGCCGCCCGCCCTGTTTGGCCCGTAGTTCAATTGGCAGAACGCCTGACTCTGGATCAGGAGGTTCCAGGTTCGAGACCTGGCGGGCCAGTTTCGACAAGGTGAGATTCGATGGAGCTGAGCCCGCGTCCCCTGCTGACGTGGGCTTGTTCGTTTTGAGCGAGCGTAAGTCGTGGTAGTGAATCAGACTTGCAGCCATGGGGCGGGGTGGGCCGATGGCTATAGCGGATGAACGCCGACAGCCCCCAGACCCCGGCCATGACGCCCGCCACCCCTGCCGTGCGGTGCCTGTCGTTCGACGTGGAGGAGTACTTCCACATCGAGGCGGGGTATGGGCGGGTCAAACGCGAGTCGTGGGACCAGTGGCCGAGCCGGGTCGAGGGGACGATGGATCGGCTGCTGACGATGCTCGACCGGCATGGGGTCAAGGCGACGTTCTTTGTGCTCGGTGACGTGGCCAGGCGATGCCCCAGGCTCGTGCCGCACGTCGCGGAACTCGGGCACGAGATCGCATCACACGGGTTCAATCACGACCGGCTGCACCGGCTCACCCCCGGAAGTTTTGCCGAGGACCTGCGGGCAAGCATCGATCTGCTCGAGCAGCAGTCGGGGCGGGCGGTGCTGGGCTACCGGGCGCCGACGTGGAGCGTGACGCGAGAGACGAGCTGGGCGGTGGACGTGCTGATCGAGGCGGGGCTGAGGTATGACGCCTCAGTCTTCCCGGTGCGTCACCCGGCGTATGGCGTGCCGGAGGCGCCGTTGTCGCCCTTCTGGCTGACGGGCAAGGATGGGCGAAGGCTGCTCGAGGTGCCGCCGCTGGTGCTGAAGATGCCCATGGGTCGACGGCTGGCCGTGGCGGGCGGGGGGTATTTCAGGCTGCTGCCGATGGGGCCGTGGCTGACGCGGCGCGGGATCGAGCAGGCGGCGCGGCGAGGCCGGCCGGCGGTGCTCTATTTCCATCCGTGGGAGTTCGATCCGCGGATCCCGAGGCTGCCGCTGAGCCTGACGGGAAAAATCAGGACGTACACGCGGCTGGCGGGGAACTTGGAGCGGTTGGAGAAGGTGATTGAAGGCTGCACGGGATGGACGACGATGGCGAGCCAATACGATGCGCTTCGGGCTGAAGCGGATCGACAGTCGACATGCTCGTTGGCTTGATGGATCAGACGACAGATCACGCCGCGTGGGCGATGGCGCGGGTGGGGGAGCGGAGCAGGTCGAGCATGGGGGCGAGTTGATCGGGCCAGCGGTAGGTCTGCTCGACGCGGCGGCGGCCAGCGGCGGCGAGGTCGTCGCGGCGGGTGGGGTAGCGAACAAGCTCTGTCACGGCGTCGGCCCACTGCTGGGGGGCGTCGGCGAGGAGGAAATCGCGGCCGGGCGTGGCATCGAGGCCCTGGGCGACGGCGGGGGAGCCGATGACGGCCCGTTGGCTGGACATGGCCTCGAGGGCTTTGTTCTGCACGCCGCGGGCGAGGCGCAGGGGGGCGATGACCAGCGCGGCCTGGGCGAGGTAGGGGCGGACGTCGGGCACGGGGCCGATGACGTCGACGTTGCTCAATCGGCCCAGCGCCCAGACCTTGGGGCTTGGGTCGCGGCCGACGATGGTCAGGCGGACCTGCGTGCCCTGGCGGTGGAGCAGGGGCAGGACGTGCTGGGTGAACCAGACCAGGGCGTCGACGTTGGGGCGGTAGTCGAGGACGCCGGTGAAGAGCAGGCGGGGCACGGTTGGGTCGATCAGATCGAGCGGTTGCGGGTGGAAGTAGTCGAGGTCGACGCCGTTGCCGACGACGTGCAGGCGGTCGTCCGGGCCGTGGGTGTCGCGGTAGAGGGCGGCCTCGGTCTGGCTGACGACGGTGATCGAGTCGACCAGGTCATGCCGGCAGGCCTCGATGGCGCGGAGGCGGCGGGCCTCGAGGTTGTAGAACCAGCGCTGGGGGGGGCGCGTGGCGTTGGACCACTGGGCCCACTTGTCACTGTCGACGTCGACGAGGTCAAGGACGTGGCGCGGGCGGTCGGGCAGGCGCATCAGCGGGCGGCTGTAGGCGACCATGCCGGTGCAGAAGGTCAGCACGGCATCGAAGGGTCGGTCGGCGTGCCAGCGGAGGACCTGACGCGCGAGCGTGGGGCGGAAGAAGTACTCGGGGGTGGCGGCGCGTCCCAGGCACAGGCCGCCGAGGGCGCGGATGCGGCTGCCCCAGACGGCCAGAGGTTCGACGGCCAGGGTCTTGACGCGATCCATCAGGGCGTCGTACTGCTCGGCGGTGAGGGGCTCGTGGGTGGTGGCGGCCAGGGCGACGTCGAAGTGTTCGCTGAGGGTCTTGAGCAGGTGCCAGGCGCGGATGCGGTCGCCGCGGTCGGGCGGGAAGGGCGCGCGGTGCGTGAGCATGAGCACGCGACGACGACCCGCGGATCGGGCGGGCCGACCGGTCTGGGCGCGCAGGAGGTTGTTGTCGCGAGTATTCACGCCCATGGACATCGACCGGATTCCTGCCCCTGAACGGTCAGGGGGCTGACCCAGGAAGTATCGGCCGATAATCAGGGGCACTGGAATGGGGACGAGGTATTTTAGGACTGGAAGAAGCCTCAAAAAAGGGCCGAGATGGGGGCTTGGCCCTGGATGGCGGCCTGATGAAGCGAGGGAACCGCTATGATTGATCCGGTCAAGATGAGACAGAAGGATTCGCGCAGGTGAGAGACGGCATCCAGATCCGCCCTGAAACGCCCGCTGACTACGACGCCATCACGGAGCTGACGGTCGCCGCGTTCCGGACGCTGGCGGTCAGCAGCCACACGGAGCAGTTCATCATCGGAGCGCTGCGGGCGGCCGGGGCGCTATCAATCTCGCTCGTGGCGGAGCTCGAGGGGCGAGTCGTCGGGCACATCGCGTTCTCCCCGGTGAGGATTTCCGATGGCAGCGCGGGCTGGTATGGGCTGGGTCCCGTATCAGTGCTGCCGAAGTATCAACGGCAAGGCATCGGCGGCGCGCTGATCCGGGAAGGCCTCTCCCGCCTAACGGCACTGAACGCCCAGGGGTGCTGCCTCGTGGGGCATCCGGAGTATTACCCTCGATTTGGATTCCGCCATGCTCCGGGGCTTGTCCACGAAGGCGTGCCGCGGGAGGTGTTCTTCGCCTTGCCCTTCGGGGGGCATGTTCCCCAAGGCGTCGTCGAGTTTCACGAGGGGTTCGCGGCAAAAGGCCCCTGAACAGGGGCGAACGACACTTAAAGCTAAAAGGGGTTGATAGGACTTCTGTTTGTTCGTACCATGGTTGGCGGCGTTGAAGGACGCCGCCCGGTCTGCGGAAAGGCTCAAGGCCTCCTTCTTGAATAACTTCCATACCTTCTTTTCCGCCCGTGTGAGCAGGCCCTGGGCGCGTAGGAAAGGAAGGTTCTCATGTCTCGCTCTCTGCCCACACGTCCCGCGCTGAGCCACCTAAGAAAAGAGGCCAAGGCGATCTTGCTCGCTCACCACGCGAAGGACGCGAGCGTCCTGCCGACACTGCGGGGGCTGCATCGATTCTCCAAGGCCGGCGCCGCGGAGATCTTCGCGGCGGAGCTGGCGCTGCACGACATCCAGTTCGCGCTGGCGATCGAGTATGGGTTCAGCAGTTGGGAGAAGCTCAAGGCGCACGTCGTCTCGGCTGCATTCGCTGAGAAAGGCAAAGCGCCTGATCCCCGACGAGCCCGACTCATTGCTACGCACGAGGATTCCTTCACCGTGACCTTGCAGGCGGCGGGGAGGCTCTTCGGTAAGGCGTTCGACTATCCGACGCTCTACGCACTGTCGACCAACGGCTTTGCGCCGGACATCTGCCCCGAAGAGTCGTGCAGGTCCACCTGGCGGATGCTCGGCCGCGGCGGGTGCATCGACCTGGTGGCGGGGTACATGGGGCTTGAGGCGAGACCGATTCGGTATGTTTCGCCGCCCCGGCGGGGTGTGGTCCCTGGCGGACGCTTCTGGGGCACGCCGGCGGCAGCGAAGTGGTTAAGCGAGGAGATGCGGGCTTGCGCCGCGGTTCTGCGGACAGAGCTGGAGGCCGAAGGCGTCGTGGTGACCAGCGGCGGGTGGCAGCATCACTGGGAGATGTGGGGCATCATCTTTGAGGCCAGGGAGGACGGAACCATCGTGGGTCAGGCACAACTCGGGCCGCCGGAGAACGTGCTGGACCATGCCCAGTCGTTCTGGGCGTTGCACCCGGCAGAGGAGAGCCTGGGGCAGGAGGATGCCGATCGCCGGATGCTTGAGCACGCGCTGCACCGCATCCGGGGCGACCGCGAGCCGTTCCGGGCGGGCAGGATCGTCCATGGCTTGCAGGCCATGGACCTGTGGGCGGCTCAGATGCTCAAGCCAGCATTCCAGGAAGATTCGCCCGGCGACTCGGCGAGCAACGCCAGCCTGTGCGCCCGGTACACCTGCGAGGGGGCCAGGCTGGTTTCGGCTTATCTCAGGCAGCGAACATTGTCATTCCAAGCGCCGGCGCGGCCGCACGTGGGGAAGGTGAGCGATCGTTATGCGCGGATCGCGGAGCTACGCGATCCCTTCGTGACGCAGGGAGAGGGGACGGGCTACGACGACATGATGGGAGACCCGCTGAGGCAGAAGCAACACGTCCAGGAAGTGCTGATGCCCGTGCGAGCCGAGTTGGCCGGAGCGGCTGGAGACATCGAGGCTGTCTTGCACATTCTGAGGCCTTAGGGGGCTGTTGCCGATCCTGACCGACTCAGGCAGGCTTGCGTGCCACGATGATGACGCCCCAGCCGGTGTCAACGGCCGCCTCACGGCGGGCGTGCTGGATGGTCAGGCCCGCCTGCTTGAGTTCCTGGATGTACCACTCGAGCGTTTCGCAGCGGATGCCCGTGCGCTGATCGGGCGGGCCGTCGCGATCGAGCGTGTCGGCCGAGGCCTGCGTGGCGGGGTCCAGGGCGGCGAAGACGGCGGGGAAATAGGTCCGCACGTCGGCCATGGCCAGGGCGCAGTTCAGGAACAGGACGCCCCCGGGACGAAGGGACTTCGCGGCCCGCCGCAGATATGCCGTGCGATCAGCGTCCTCCCAGAGCACGTGCAAGGTCTTGATGTCGACCCACAGGTCGTAGTTGCATGGGGACGGCAGCTCGTCGCGGACCAGGTCCAGGCAGAGGAAATCGACGGGGTAATGGCCCTCGGAAACCACTTCTTTCGCGCGGGCGATGGCGGTGGGGCTGACGTCCACCCCGGTGACCACGTAGCCGCGCTGGGCCAGATGGATGGCGTTGAGCCCATCGCCGCAGCCGGCCTCGAGGATATGACTTCCGGAAGGCGGCGCGTCGGGCGAGTCCAGGAACTGAGCGAACACCGGCGGCGTGGCCATCTCCGGCCGCCAGTGGCGACGGCCCTGGGCGTAGGCCTGGCGGTACGTCTGGTCCCACTGCTGCTCGTAGACGGGCCGGTCGCTCATGGAGCCTCCCTGGTTGTGGGGCAACGACGGCGGGGTGCGGGTGTCCCCGCATGGTTGGGTCAAGATGACGCGGCCGGTGTCAGGTCCAGACGGTGATCAGCCGCGGGCTCTTGGCGGCGAAGGGCGAGCCATCGTAGTCGCCGAAATATTCGCGCAGTTCAAAGCCGGCATCGGGCAATTGCACCCTTAGCTCGGGCAGCGTGTAGTAGCGGATGTCCCATCCCGACTCGGCCTGGCCCTGATCGTCGTGCAACAGCGACCGCATGCTCAGCACGCACCGGCCGGCGTCGAAGCTGACCCTACGTTCACACGTGCGGCCATCCGGCAAGGTGGCGGTCGAGCCTTTGCCGCCGTCGGTAGCCGTGGCCATCAACGTGAAGATGTTGCCCTGGTCGAAGACAAACACCCCGCCGGGTTTGAGGCTCCGCCGGATTCTGCGGAAGAGGTCCTTGTTGGTCAGATCATCGAAAAAGGCCAGTGAGGTGGACATCGACAGCACCACGTCGAAGGCGGCTTCCAAAGCCAGGGTTCGCATGTCCACCTGTTCGAAGGTCGCGGATACTTCCGCAGCCTGCGCGTCGCGAAGAGCCTGGGCGATGTAGTCGGCCGAGGCGTCGTAGCCCACGACGGTGTAACCGAGCTTGGCCAAGGCGATGGTGTGTCGCCCCCAGCCGCAGGCCAGGTCCAGGATGCGATGCTCCGGCCGAAGCGGCACGATGCGCTGGATAAAGGCCGCCTGCTGAGGGGCTTCGAGCTCCTTATAGAACTGCCCTACTCCCCTGAACCGGTGGGTGTAGAACGATTCGTGAATGGTCATGGGCCGCTCCCGTCACGCAGAGTGAGCACGGCACGGCTTGGATTGACTGGCACAGATCAATGGCAGGATACACGCGATCCGGAGAGAGGTGAAGCGTTACTCCGGCCGGGGTGAGAGGGCGCCGACGGTGGACTCGATCTCGGGCCGGACGCGGACGGCGGGGGTCTTGGGGATCAGGACGGCGGCGAAGGGGTGGGTGACGACCTGGGCGGTTGTGTCCTGGTCGCTGGGGCGGTTGACGCGAGCCTGGACGAACAGGGCGCGCTGCTGGGGGTCATGCTGGACGCCCTGGATGTCAGCCCAGTAGCCGGCGGTGGGGCGCTCGCCCAGGGCGACGAGGACCAGGTCGTAATTCTCCAGGTCGTGGCTGACACGGCCCAGGAGGTAACGGCTGCCGAGCGCGGCGAGCTGGGCGCGGGACTTGACCAGGACGATGGCCGGTTCGGTCAGGCCGGGGTCGTCGCCGCGGATCTGGCGGACGATGGCCACGGGGGTGGTGGAGTTGGGCTTGACGCCGGCGACGGTGTTGTGTCGGCATGCAGGGACGGCCAGCAGCAGCGCGGCGAACGTCAGGACGAGCATGAGACGGGCGGGCATCGCGGGGTCCTTCCTCGATCGATGGGAACCTAGATCGCCCCCGGGGCTTTCAGGGACTTCCTGAGCAGGATCAGGCCGTGGAACGGGCGGCCCTCCCGGCGGTACTTGCGTTCGAAGTTGGTGCCGACGAGCTCGCCCTCGCCTGCCGATGCGGGGCTCTCGAAGGGGAGCTGGTCGTAGATGTCGGCGACCTTGCCGGCGTGGTCGAGCATCCACTGATAATAATCGGTGTGGTCGGTGGCGATGCGGACGCGGCCGGCGGGCTCGAGGGTGCGAAAGAGCTCGCGGAGGAAGGGCTCCTGGATGAGCCGGCGTTTGTGGTGGCGGGACTTGGGCCAGGGGTCGGGGAAGTAGACGTGGACCTGGCGGAAGGCGGCGTCGGGGACGTAGTTGCGGATGAAGAAGGCGGCCTCGGTGTGCAGCAAGCGGACGTTGGGCAAGGCGTGGCGGCGGCAGCGGTCGGCGGCGTAGCGCCAGAAGGCGGCGGCGTACTCGATGCCAAGGTAGTTAGTGTCGGGCGTCTGGGCGGACTGCTGGACGAGGAAGGTGCCCTTGCCCGAGCCGATCTCGAGCTCGAGGGGGAGCGAGCGGCGGTCCTGCGGGAACCAATCCCGGGGTTCGAGCCGGCCGGCGTCGAAGGGGGGGAGCTCCGTCTGGTCGATGCCCCAGCCGGTGACGTCGAGCGATTTGCCGTGGGAGATCGAGAAACCCATTGGAATGTAAGATAGCAGGGTACGGGGTACAGGGTACAGCGTTCTTATTAGCGGCCATTCGTGAAGGGAGCTTTTTGACATGGGCATCAAGGTGGCGTTTATCGGAGCGGGCAGCGTGACGTTCACACGGACGCTGATGCGGGATCTGTTGACGGTGCCGGAGCTGGCGGACACGCACTTCGCGCTGCACGACATCTCCAAGCGGAACCTGGACATGGTGGCGCAGCTCTGCCAGAAGGACGTGGCCGAGAACAAGCTGCCGGCCAAGATCAGCACTTCGCTGGACCGGCGGCGGGCGCTCGAGGGGGCGAACTACATCGTCAACTGCACGCGGATCGGCGGGCTCGAGGCGTTCGGGACCGACATCGACATCCCGCTCAAGTACGGCGTGGACCAGTGCGTGGGCGACACGCTCTGTGCCGGGGGGATCATGTACGCGCAGCGGAACATCCCGCAGGTTTTGAATTTCTGCACGGACATCCGGGAGGTGTCGGCGTCGGGGGCGATGTTCCTCAATTACGCCAACCCGATGGCGATGAACACCTGGGCGGCGCTCGACCAGGGCGGCGTGCCGGTGGTGGGTCTCTGCCACGGCGTGCAGCACGGGCAAGCCCAGATCGCCAAGGTGCTCGGGGCCAAGGACCGCAGCGAGGTGGACATCATCTGCGCCGGCATCAACCACCAGACGTGGTACGTCCAGATCCTCTACCAGGGGCGCAAGATCAGCGGTGAGGAATTGCTCGAGGCCTTCGAGCGGGACGAGTTCTACCGCAAGGCGGAGAAGGTCCGCATCGACGTGCTGCGTCGGTTCGGGTACTACTCGACGGAGTCCAACGGGCACCTGTCGGAGTACCTGCCGTGGTACCGCAAGCGGCCGAAGGAGATCATGCGGTGGATCGACCTGTCGGGCTGGATCCTCGGCGAGACGGGGGGTTATTTACGCGTCTGCACGGAGGGGCGTAACTGGTTCCGGACCGAGTTTCCGCAGTGGCTCAAGAAGCCGATGCAGCCGATCACCCCCGAGGGCCGCAGCGATGAGCACGGCTCGTACATCATCGAGTCGCTCGAGACGGGCCGGCCGTATCGCGGGCACTTTAACGTGAGGAATCAGGGTGCGATCACCAACCTGCCCGACGACTGCGTGGTGGAAGTGCCGGGATACGTCGACCGCAACGGCATGAGCATCCCGCGCGTGGGCGATTTGCCCATGGCGTGCGCGGCGACCTGCCAGGCGTCGGTGAGCGTGCAGCGGATGGCCAAGGAGGCGGCGTTGACGGGCGATGTCATGCTGCTCAAACAGGCGATGCTGCACGACCCGCTGGTCGGGGCGGTGTGCAACCCCGAGGAGGTCTGGCAGATGGTCGACGAGATGCTCGTGGCCCAGGCGCAGTGGCTGCCGCAGTACAAGCACGCGATCGCGGGGGCGAAGAAGCGACTGGCCACGTCCAAGCGGCTGGGCACGAACAAGAGCCGGGGGGCGGCGCGGCTGAAGATCCGCACGATGAAGGAGTTGAGCAAGAATGGCGGGAAGGCTGCGCCGAGGCCGCGCGTGGTTTCGCAATGGAAGTGATGTCGATAGGCCGCATGCTCGGCCGGCCGGCAGCCGATATACTGGGTGCGTCATGATGAACCGCCTGATGAGCACGACGACTACCACCACGACCGCCGGGACGACCCGGACGGCCGCGGGGGACGCGTCGCGTTGGTAGCAGGCCAGCAAACCCGGCAACCAAGACGCGGCCGTCCCCCTACCGGTGACGGCCGCGGTTGTTTTTGGAGTACGGCATGCATCCTGCATGCCGTTGGCTGGAAAAAAGCGGGAACGGCACGCAGGATGCGTGCCCTACCTCTGAGTGGATAAACTATTCCCTTTCCCCCCGGAAGCTCATCTGGACTCAGCCGGGGGGGGCTGGAGGACTTATGCGGATCACACTTCCCGACGGCAGCGTGAGAGAGTACGCCCAGGCGGTGACGGCGGGGCAGGTCGCGGCGGACATCGGCGCGGGGCTGGCCAAGGCGGCCATCGGCGCCAAGGTCGGCGGCGTGCTGACGGACCTCAATCGCCCGATCACGGCCGACGCCACGCTGGCGATCGTGACCAAGCCGCGGCAGGACAAGCAGGGGCTGTCCAAGGGAGAGGTGGATCCCGAGGCGCTCTATCTGCTGCGGCATTCGACGGCCCACGTGATGGCCGAGGCGGTCTGCCGGTTGTGGCCGGACGCCAAGCTCGCCTATGGCCCGCCGGTCGACAGCGGGTTCTATTACGACATCGCGCTCGAGACGCCGATCAGCAGCGATGACTTCCCGCGCATCGAGGCGGAGATGAAGAAGATCGTCGAGGAAAACCGGCCGTTCACACGCTACGAGCTGCCCCCGGAAGAGGGGATGAAGCGCCTCGAGGCCGAGGGGAACAAGTACAAGATCGACAACGCTCAACGGGCCATCACCGGCGGGGCGAAGAGTCTGTCGTGGTACGCCACGGGTCAGCCCAACACGAATTGGGAAGACCTGTGCATGGGGCCGCATGTGCCGGCGACGGGGGCGATCGCGGCGTTCAAGGTCACGTCGGTGGCCAGCTCGCACTGGCACGGCGACGTCAACTCCGATCGCTTCCAAAGGCTGTACGGGACGGCCTTCTTCAGCCAGGCGGACCTCGAGCAGCACCAGAAGCTCCAGGAAGAAGCCAAGCAGCGCGATCATCGGCTGATCGGCACGAAGCTGGGCCTGTTCACGATCGACGAGCAGGTGGGCCAGGGGCTGATCCTCTGGAAAGCCAAGGGGGGGATGCTGCGGACGATCCTCGAGGATTTCCTGCGGGCCAAGCTCCTCGAGCTCGACTACAGCATCGTCTACACGCCGCACATCGGGAAGATCGATCTCTACAAGACCAGCGGGCATTACCCCTACTACGCGGACAGCCAGTTCCCGCCGATCAAGATGCGTGACTCGGACGACGAGTACCTGCTCAAGCCGATGAACTGCCCGCATCACTGCAAGATCTTCGCCTCGGACCCGCACAGCTACCGCGACCTGCCAGTTAGGCTGGCGGAGTTCGGGACGGTGTATCGCTTCGAGCAGTCGGGGGAGCTGAGCGGCCTGACGCGCGTGCGCGGGTTCACGCAGGACGACGCGCACATCTTCTGCACGCACGAGCAGGTGCCGGGCGAGTTCGCGGCGACCATCCAGCTCGTGCAGTTCGTCTTTAAGACGTTCGGGTTCGACGACGTGCACATCCGTCTGAGCCTGCGCGATCCCTCGAGCGACAAGTACGTCGGCGACCCCCGGAATTGGGAAAGAGCCGAGAGCCAGCTCCGGCAGGTCCTGCGCGACCTGGGGATGAGCTTCACCGAGGCGGCGGGCGAGGCGGCGTTCTATGGGCCGAAGGTGGACTTTATCGTCCGCGACGTGATCGGGCGGAAGTGGCAGCTCGGGACGGTGCAGCTCGACTACAACCTGCCCGAGCGTTTCAAGCTCGAGTACGTCGGACAGGACAACGCGGCACATCGGCCGGCGATGATCCACCGGGCGCCGTTCGGGTCGATGGAGCGATTCACGGGGATCCTGATCGAGCACTACGCCGGGGCGTTCCCGCTGTGGATCTCGCCGGAGCAGTTCCGGGTGCTGCCGGTGAGCGACAAGTTCAACGAGTACGCGATGAAGGTGCACGCGGCGATCAAGGGCGCTGATTTCCGGGGGAGAGCCGCGGTGGATCTCTCGAACGAGCGGGTCAATGCCAAGATCAAGGTGGCCCAGGACGACAAGGTGCCGTACATGCTCGTCGTCGGCGGGCGCGATCAGGAGGCGGGGGCGGTCTCGGTGCGCGACCGCGTGCGCGGCGACCTGGGGGCGATGCCGCTGGCGGTGTTCATCGAGAAGGCGGGGCGTGAGATCGCCAGCCATGGGGTGGAGGTCGTTAAGGCGTAGAATGTGTTGGGCCGGTTCTGTTTGAGAGACAGGAGGCAGCGATGGACCCTATTCACGAGCAGAGCGATCTGACGCGTCGGGATTTTCTTAAGGCGGCGGGCCTGGGCGCGGCGGCGTTGTCGGCGGGCTGTGCGCTGCCGACGAGCGCCAGGGCGCAGGCGGGAGCCGCCCCGGCGGTGGGCGCGGGCAAGCAGGCGTTCCGGGTGGTGCACATGACCGACGTGCACCTCAAGCCCGAGCTCGACGCGGCCAAGGGGTTGGCGCAGTGCCTGGCGAAGATCCACGAGCTCTCGCCCCGGCCGGACTTCATCGTCGCCGGCGGGGACATGGTCGAGAGCGCGCTGCCGGGGGATTACGAGCAGGCCAAGCGCGTGTATGACCTGTTCACGAGCGTCGTCAAGGACTGCGACATCCCGATCAAGTACTGCGTGGGCAACCACGACATCTACGGCTGGAACTCCAAGGGCAAGCTGCCCACGACGGACCCGCTCTACGGGAAGAAGATGTTCCAGGAACGGCTGGGCGTGGAGGAATTGACTTACTCGTTCGAGCACAAGGGCTGGCAGTTCTTCGTGGTCGACGACCTGGCGCCGGGGCAGGAGCACCCCTACTTGGGGACGTTCGACGAGAAGACGCTGCTGTTCCTCAAGCAGCGGATGGCGGCGACGATGACCCGGCCCAAGGCGGTGTTCACGCACGTGCCGCCGTTTAGCCTGGCGGTGGTCTACTACCGTCCGCCGCAGGGCGAGGAGCTGCCGATCCCGGGGAACCTGGTGTGCCTCAACGCCTTCGAGATCGTCCGCCTGCTTGAGAAATACAAGGTCGAGCTGATGGCCTTCGGGCACCTGCACCAGAACGAGACGATCAAGTACCAGCACACCACGCACGTCGGCACCGGGGCGGTCTGCGGCAACTGGTGGAAGGGGCCGAACCTCGGCAGCAAGGAAGGCTTCAACGTGTTCGACTTCCGGGGGGACGGGACATTCGAGCAGAGGTACATGGATTATGGGTGGGTGGCGCGGAAGGCGTGAGGCGGTTATTTGACGCTCAGGGCAAGATGACCCAGGGACGCCGTCCCTGGGCTTGGGATTCGCGTGCCGCCGTGCGCGGTGATGGCTATCGGACGCTGTTAAAAACCCGCTGATGTGGCATGTTCGTGCGGGCCGACGATGGAGGCATGTCCTTTTGCAGGAGTGCTTCCATGGGTCGCGGTTATCTGCTGGCGGCGTGGCTTGGCGCGGTGATCGCCGTTCCGGCCTGGGCGACGGTGATGTATGACATCCAGAGGCTGGACGTGCCGGCGGAGATCGAGGCCATTGATTACATCCGGGACATGGACGTCAATGATGCGGGCAAGATCATCGCGTCAGTACAGAATGGTCCGGCCGCACACGCCTTGGTTTGGAATCCTGGACAGCCGACGGGAGCGATCGCCCTGAGTCGTGGGGACTGGACGCACATGATGGTTGCGCTCAACAACGTCGGGCGCGGCGTGATCGGCACTTATCGCCTCGATGACAACCTGGCGATGTGGTCAGCTGATGGATCATTTGCGCTGGGCCCGATGGCGGAGGGTGACATAGACAGGCCCGCCAGCCCCATCGATGTGGGCATCTGGACGCCTTACTTCCAGGCCTGGGACATCAACGACCACGGTGCCATCGTCGGCGGGGTTGAGACGCCGGAATGGGCTGGGTCGGAGTGGAGCGGTCCGATGTATCGGCCGGCGCTGATCGACACGGACGGATATGTGCATGTGCTGGATTCAGAGCGCGAACGTCAGGCCATTGTCACTTCGATCAACAACCACGGCCAGATGGCGGGCATGGCCCGGGTGGTGGAAAACGCCATGCCGTGGCAGTTCGGCCTGGCCAGTTGGATGGTCTGGCCGAGTCTCGACGAGATGGTCCCGCCTTCCGAGCAGTATGGCATCGCCTTGGACATCAACGACCGCGGGCAGATCGCAGGAATGATCACCGGCATGCTTCGTGATCCGGTGGTACTTGAATCCGATGGCGCCATGCGGGTGCTTGACATGAGTGATGCGGAATACGGTACGGCTAATGGCCAGAACGAATCCGACGTCGTCGTGGGCAAGCTTCAATTCCTGAATTGGTCCGATTGGACTCACACGGATCGCGCCTTCGTCGATCGGCCGGACATCGGCACGCGGCTGTTGCAGAAGCTGATCGACCCGGCCCTGGGGTGGGACAGCTTGCAGCAGGCCTTCGCGGTAAACGAGTCGGGGCAGATCGTGGGCGTGGGCGAGTATGAGGGAGAACTATCGCTCTTCCTGGCCACGCCGATCCCCGAGCCGGGGGTGTGCCTGGCGGGAGTCATGGCGGGGGCGTGGTGGTTAGGGAGACGGCAGCGGGCGATGGAGGTGTAGACGCGCCGCGAAGATGAGCGTAATCGGGTGAAGAACATCAGACCCAGGGCCCGGAGGCCCTGGGCTTTGTTTTTTCGGGGGCGTGCGGCGCGGCGGGATTCAGCGCTTGGCGGGCGTGAGGATTCTTCGCGGGTTCTGCACGAGGTACTTGATGATCTTGTCGAAGGTGATGCCGGCCTTCATCAGGGCGGGGATGGTCTTGTGGACCATGTAGGCGTAGTCGCGCTCGCCGGTGTGGGGGTGCTGGCGCTGGGCCTCGTGCCAGATGGCGCCGTCGTCGTCGAACTCCCAGTTCACGTCGACGCTCAGGAGGATCTGGCCGCCGAAGCCGCGCTTCTCCCACTCGTGCAGGAGGTAGACCAGGTCGTCCCAGGGGGTGTCGAACTCGAAGCCGAAGTTGTTGTGCAGGAGGTTGCCGCCGGCCCGCAGGACCTCGGTGAGGTAGTCGGCCTCCTGTTCGCGGGTGCGTTTCTCCCAGCCGAACTCGGCCTCGACGTGGGCGAAGAAGATCTTGGTCAGGTCCACGCCCTGCTCGAGGAGGTAGCGCATCTGCTCCCGGGCCCCGGCGCAGGAGTGCACGCCGATGGGCACGCCCAGCTCGCGCTGGACCTTGGCGGCGGCGCGGAAGCTCTGACGCTCCCAGGGCGTGAGGTTCTGGTCGTTGCTGGCGATGCGGATCATGCCGGCCCGCACTTTGCCCTCGTAGCCCTCGAAGCCCTCGGTCAGGTGCTTGCGCATGCGCTGGACCATGCCCTGCTCGTCGAGGGAGCGCACCTCAGGGGGGGCGGTTTCCTCGAGGTAGTGGCCGGTGGAGAGGACGACGTTGATCTGGGGAACCTGCTGATTAGCCGCGATGATCTTGGCCACGTCGGGCCAGGGGCGGGCGTCGCAGAGGGTGTGGACGCCGGCGGCGGCGGCCTTTTGCAGCAGCTTGACCTGGTAGGCCATGCCGGCCTCCTGGAGGTGAGGCTGTTTGCGATAGGGGAAACAGAGGCACTCGTGCATGAGGGTCATGCCGAGCTGCTCGGGCGTGACGGAGCCGAGGGCGGTGGGGATGGCGGGCATGGGGCGTCTCCTATCGATCAGGAGGCTACCGCCAGCGAGGCTAATCCACAACACGATCCATCCACCGAGTGTTCACGGACGTCTATTCCGCGATCGCCGTGGCCCCCATGAGATATCGGTCGCACTCCCGTGCCGCGGCGCGGCCCTCGTTGATGGCCCAGACGACGAGGCTCTGGCCGCGGCGGCAGTCGCCGGCGGCGAAGACCCCCGGGATCGAGGTGGCGAACTTGCCGTACTCCGCCTTGAAGTTCGAGCGCTCGTCGAGCTCGAGGCCGAGCTGTTTGGCCAGCGTCTCCTCGGGGCCGAGGAAGCCCAGGGCCAGGAGGACCAGGTCGGCTTCGAAGGTGCGCTCGGAGCCGGCGACTTCCTGCATCTTCATCCGGCCGTCCGGGCCCTTGACCCATTCGACGTTGACCGTTTTGAGGGCCCTGACATTGCCCTGGCCGTCGTCGATGAATTCCTTGGTGAGGATGGAGTATTCGCGGGGGTCCTGGCCGAATTTGGCCTTGGCCTCGGCGTGGCCGTAGTCGATGCGGAAGATGCGCGGCCACTGGGGCCAGGGGTTGTCGGCGGCGCGCTCCTGGGGAGGCTTGGGCAGGAGTTCGAAGTTGACCAGGCTCTTGCAGCCGTGGCGCATCGAGGTGCCCAGGCAGTCGTTGCCGGTGTCGCCGCCGCCGATGACGATCACGCGCTTGTCCTTGGCGCTGATGTATTGGCCGTCGGAGAGGCCGCTGTCGAGCAGGCTCTTGGTGTTGGCGTGGAGGAACTCCATGGCGAAGTGGATGCCCCGCAGCTGGCGGCCCGGGATGGGCAGGTCCCGCGGGCGGGTCGAGCCGCATGCCAGGACGATCGCGTCGTTTTCCTCTTGGAGCTTCTTGGGGTCCGTGTTCACGCCGACGTGGGCGTTGGTGATAAACTTGACGCCCTCGTCGGCCAGCAGTTGGACACGGCGCTCGACGATGGTTTTGTCGAGCTTCATGTTGGGGATGCCGTACATGAGCAGGCCGCCGATGCGGTCGGCCCGTTCGTAGACGGTGACCCAGTGGCCGGCCTTGTTGAGGAGGTCGGCCGCGGCCAGGCCCGAGGGCCCGGAGCCGATGACTGCCACGAGCTTGCCGGTGCGGGCGCTGGGGGGATTGGGCGTGACCCAACCTTCTTCCCAGCCCCTGTCGATGATGGCGCACTCGTTGTCCTTGATGGTCACGGGCGGGCTGGTCACGCCCAGGCAGCAGGCGCCCTCGCAGGGGGCGGGGCAGACCCGGCCGGTGAACTCGGGGAAATTGTTGGTCTTGTGCAGGCGGTCGAGGGCCTGACGCCAGCGGCCCTGGTAGATCAGGTCGTTCCACTCGGGGATGAGGTTGTAGACCGGGCAGCCCGTGGCGGACTGGCAGAAGGGGATGCCGCAGTCCATGCAGCGCGAGCCCTGCTTCTGGCGCTCGGCGGCGTCGAGGTGCTTGTGGAACTCGCTGAAGGTCGTCAGGCGCACGAGGGGCTCGACCTCGGGCTCGGTCTGGCGGACGAACTCCATGAAACCCGTGGGCTTACCCATGGCTGACCTCCTGCATTTCCGACGAAGCGGCCGGC
>JADZET010000186.1 GCA_020850375.1 Phycisphaeraceae bacterium
CCGCCGGAACAATTCCAGCGGCGCCTCGTGCTTCGTCCACAGTTCGAACTGCGCCGCCGCCTGGCGGACGAACATCTCCGTCCCCGGGATCGTCACGCAGCCGGCCTGCCTCGCCTCGCGCAGCAGGCGCGTGTGGATCGGGTTGTAGATCGTGTCGAAGACCACCGTGCCCGGCCCGGCGCAGCCGGCGTCCGTGCCGCTGAAGAACTCGGCCGGCACGGGCGACTCCCGCTCGTTCGGGTGCATGCCCACCGGCGTGCAGTTGATCAGGATCGGGCAGCACGTCTGACAGAGTTTCTCCATGGGCGCGGCCACGACCTTCCCCGGCAGGTTCGAGAATTCCTCAGCCAGCGCCCGGGCCTTGCTCAGCGTCCGGTTGTAGATCACCACGTTCGCCCCATGATGAGCGAACCCGGCCACGATCGCCCGGGCCGCCCCGCCCGCCCCGAGCACCGCCACACGCTGCGGAGCCAACGCGGGCGGCTCGACGTCCAGGCTGTCGCACACGGCGTGCAGGGCCGCCGCATAGTCCGTGTTCGAGGCATAGAGCGACCCGTCCTCGAGCACCGTCAGCGTGTTGGCCGCCCCGATCTGCTTGGCCAACGGCTCAATCTTTCCGCGGGACTCCTCGACGAAACGCAGCAGGTTTTCCTTGTGCGGGATTGTCACCGACGCCCCCCGGAAGTGCAGCTCTGGCATGGCCAGGAACGAGCCGACGGTGGCCTTGAAGTGCTCGTACTCCGGCGGGATCGGCATCGGCAGATACACCGCGTTGATCCCCGCCGCCGCGAACCCCGCGTTGTGCACGGCCGGGCTCATCGAGTGGCCGACGGGGTGGCCGATCACGCCGTAGACCGCCGTCTGGGCGTTGATCGCATC
Source organism: Phycisphaeraceae bacterium (assembly GCA_020850375.1). Next base: position 880 of record JADZET010000186.1, read on the forward strand.
CCAGCGGTAGAGGTGCTTGAGTTGATGCAGCGTCGGCTGACCCGGCGCGGTGCCCTGGTCCGTGTCCAGCGACGCGAACGTCAGCAGCGCCCCGAACTTCTTGGCCAGCACGCGCGACGGCAGCCCGTACTCGCCCATGCACAGCGCGATCGTCGGCCCCGTCCGCCGCAACAGGGCCTCGAACGCCTCGAGATTGTCCCGCAGCGACCGCGCCTGCCACGCCACCTTCACCACCCGGCACCCCGGCGTCTGCGCCATCGCCTCGATCCGCTGAAGCAGGTCCCTCGGCCGCCCCGTGAAGTCATGGCTCGACAGGATCAACCCCGTGTCATGCGGCCCGGGCCGATTCGGGTTCGGCGAAGCGAGCATCGCCTCGACGGCCTTGCGTGTCCCCTCGTTCTTCTGATACGCCGCCAGCTCCAGGTCCACATAGATCGGCGGCCGCTTGCTCGCCAGCCCCGCCTCAAAGATCGGCAGGCGCTTCTCGTCCTCCCCCACGAACTGCCCGCCCTCCCACGTCGGCCGGCAGGTCCACAGGCACGGCAGCGGCGACTGCTCAGCCAACCGGGCCAGGTTCGCCGCGGGCCCCTGGTAGGCGTCCAGGCGGTACTCGACCATGTCCGCCCCGTGCTCCGCCGCCATCGACGCCGCCGCCAGGGCCTGCTCAACCGAATGCACGAAGATGGCCACGGCCAGGTGGGTCATCCGTTTATTCTAGTGGCGGAAAAGCCGGCCGGGTATGTCCAGAGACATACTCATCCTTCCCGCCATTGGCCGCGATCTTCTCCACCCGCTAACCTGTCTGTCCCGCCGTCGGCGTGACGGCAGACGCCCCAACTCTTCCCCCCCGAGACACAATGCCCGCGATCCATCCCGTCCAAGCCGTCTGTTACGCCCCCGTCGCCGACCCGGCCGCGCGCGGCGTGGACATTTCTGACCGCATCGCCCCGCCCTACGACGTCCTGACCGAAGTCAGCAAGCGCGACCTGCTTGCCCGTAGCGCCCACAACATCGTCGTGGTCGACCTGCCGCACCTGCCCGCCAAGGCCCTCGGACCGCAGGAGACCTACGACCGCGCCGGCGAGCAGTACCGCAAGTGGCTCGCCGACGGCGTCCTTAAGGATCGCGCCCGGCCCGCCATCTTCGTCTACCAGCAGTCCTATCAGGCCCTGGGTCGCTCGCACCAGCGACGCGGCCTGATCGCCAACCTCAACGTCCAGCCCTTCGGCCCGGCGCCTTCCGGGGGTGGGGGGATCTTCCCCCACGAGCAGACCTTCAGCGCCGCCAAGGAGGACCGTCTGCGCCTGATCAAGGCCACCCGCACACAGCTCTCGCCGATCTTCGGCCTCTACAGCGACGCGACCAATCAGGTCGGCCCCTTGCTCGAGCAGGTTGTCCGCTCCGGCCCCGCCCACTACTTCGGCCGCACCACCAGCGACAACGTCCTGCACGAGGTCTGGGCCGTGGATGACGCCCCGACATTTGAGAAGCTCGCCGCCGCCCTGCGCGACCGCGACACTTTCATCGCCGACGGCCACCATCGTTACAACACGGCGCTGAACTATCTCCGCGAACTCGAATCGTACGGCAGGCCCGTGCCCCCGGAGGCCCGGCGGTGCATGTTTGTGCTGATCGCCATGGAGGACCCGGGCATGATCGTCCTGCCGACGCACCGCGTGCTCGGCGGGATGAAGGATTTCAGCTTGGCCAAGCTCCAACAAGCCTCGGCCGTCATGCTGACCTGGAAGGCCTTTCCCGGCAGCAACCTCGCCGCCCTTGAGAAGGCCCTTCCGGGGGCGGGGGCGGGGGCGGGGGTCAACGCCTTGGGCATCTATCTGCCGCACGAGGCCATGCCCGGCGATCGCTTCTGGATCGTCCGTCCGTCCACGCCGGACCCCTTGGTCAAGCGTTTCCCCAACGCCAGCCCCGCCTGGCGGAGCCTGGACGTGGCCATCGTCCAGCACCTCCTGGTCGAGGACATTTGTGAGCCGACCTTCTGCGCCGCCGGCGAGCGGGTGGCCTGGAAGTTCCCCCACGCCCTGGATGAAGTGCAATCGTTGCTCACCGACCCGAGTTGGCAGATGGGCGTGATCGTCCAGCCGACCCCCCTGGGCGCCGTCCGGTCCGTCAGTGAGGCCGGTGAGCTGATGCCCCAGAAGAGCACCTTCTTTTACCCCAAGCTGGCCACCGGACTGGTCCTAAACCGATTACAGTAAGGCGATCTTTCCCCGCCCACGTCGACCCGGCAGGGAAAGCCGGTCGTCACAAGAGGGACGGTTGGTGGAAGAGCAGGGCCACGACACACCTCTGGCGGACCTTTCCGACGAGCTGCTCGTCGAGTTGTACCGTCAGGGCCGCGAGCCCGCCTACGCCCAGCTCGTCGAGCGGTATCAGATCGAGCTGTTCCATTTTTTGATGCGTTTCGTGGGCCGTCGGATGATCGCTGAGGACCTCTTCCAGGAGGCCTTCCTCCAGGTCCACCTCTCCATCGACACATTCGATACAAGCCGACGTTTCCGCCCCTGGCTCTTCACGATTGCCGCGAACAAGGCCCGTGACTGGCTGCGTAGGAATAGCACCGCCAACGCCCGGACGCTCTCCGCCCCCCTGGGCACAGCCGACGAGCCCGGCCCGCAGGTCCTGGACCTGCTCCAGAGCGACATCGCCCTGCCGGACGAGGTCGCCGAGGCCGAGGAGGTCCGCCAACGGGTCCGCGAGGCCATCGACACCATGCCTGCGAACCTAAAGGAAGTCCTGATCTTGGCTTATTTCAACCAGTTCCCTTACAAGGACATCGCCCAGATGCTCGGTGTCCCCCTGGGAACCGTCAAAAGCCGGCTCCACACCGCCGTGGCGGCCTTCGCCGAGGCATGGAAAAAAGAAAACAAACCTTAGGCCCCCTACGAACGTAGGGTATGTTGGGAAAAGGCCCGACTTTTTCGCGGGTCAAAAGCAGGGGGGAGGCTAGAGAATCATGGCCCAGCACGAAGATCCAACTCGACCGTTCAAGCAGCTCACCCCGGCCGACGCCCAGGCGGTCGACGCCGCGGTGAGCCGGCTGAGCTTGACCACGGGCGCGGAAGGCCAGCCGGCTGACCCCGCCCGGGTGCAGCGCGCGCGGGCGATCTTCTCGCTGCTGTCCCTCTACCCGACGGGCGATCCCTCGACGGACCTGGTCAGCCGGACGCTGGCCAAGATCGACGAAGCCCGTCAGCGTGAGCGATTCCGCAAGCAGGTCGAGGCCCTGTCGCGCGGCGGCTCCCCGGGCTGGCGTTGGACGGACATGGCCGCCGCGGCCGCGGTGCTCGTTGCGTCCTTCTCGCTGCTCTGGCCCTCGATGGGCCAGATGCGCAGCCAGGCCCGTCGCGTGGCCTGTTCGCAGAACCTCGCCGCCGCCGGCCAGGGCATCGGCTCCTGGGCCACGGACCATCAGGGCCAGATGCCCCGCTACGGCAGCATTGCCGCCCCCGCCTCCGCCCCCGGAACGCCCTGGTACGAGGTCGGCCGAGACAACACCGATCTACCCCAGCAGGCCGGCCAAGCCCCTCACCCCATCCGCTCGAACTCCGCTCAGCTCTTCCTCCTGATCCGCCGCGGCTACGTCAACCCGGCCGTCCTGGCCTGTCCCGAGAACGCCAACGCCGTGCCGAACGTCGACTCCCGAGCCGCCGACTGGCCCAACCCCGCAGCCGTCTCCTACAGCTACCAGAACCAGTTCACCCGCCGGCCCCTGACCGTCGATCAGGCCGCGGGCATGGCCGTCCTGGCTGACAAGAACCCCTTGCTCATGATCCGCATCGACCCGCAGACCGGCCGGGCCACCCTGATCTTCCGCAAAGACCTTCCCCCCGACGCCGCCAGCGCCCAGCACGGGCAGGCCGGCCAGAACATCCTCCGCGGCGACGGCTCAGCCGCCTGGTCCGAAAAGCCCTGGCTGCCGAACACCGCCAAGGACAAGCCCACGCCGACCGGCCAGGACAACATCTGGCTGATCGAGGGCCTGGATCACTATGACGGCCACGAGGCGCCCGAAAAGATGGACGATTCCCACCTGGTGCCATGAGCCTTCCCACGCCACCCGTGCGCGGGACGTGAATGAAGTCTCATGAATACCCGATCAGGCCCGCGGGGCTGCTGGTACAGGCGGGCATGTGTCGGCCGGGTGCGGGAAGATCGTCAGTGTAAGAATCAGCGTTCATTCGACTGAAAATAGATTGACACTCACCGGGCCAGGGATAAGCTGAGAATATCCAGCGATCGGAGCGTGATTCAATCGCCTGATTGATCCCTCTAGGGTGCAGCAGCAACGACCGAAGGCCGGGGCCTCGAATCGGTGTGGAGAAAGCGACATTCCGGCGGACAAGCGCCTGCGGCCAGGCGCGGCTTGTGGGTTTTAACGGCTGAAAAACCAGGTTCAGGGAGGGATTGGCGGCTCCAAGAGGCAACACAGCGACGGCGTTGACAACAGGTTCACGCGGCAGACGCAAGGAGGTGTCTCATGGCGGTCCAGTTCATCGAACCCCAGGCCACACTGATCTTCGAGCAAGAGTGCAGACGTCTGATGAGCCAGCACAAG
>JADZET010000187.1 GCA_020850375.1 Phycisphaeraceae bacterium
GACCACCGGTTCATGGCTTCAAAGATGTAGCCCATTAGAAATTCCCTGCCAGTCGCATGGGCGCCGGTCCGACGCCGGTGTCAGCCGAGGGGCGGTCGAGGTTGGGGATCATGTCCGCGGCGACGCGGCGGACGATCCCAAGATCGATCTGCCGTGCCTCCCGGACGAAGCCCAGCAGCAGACAGTTGTCACAGATGACGTTGATCAGGCGCGGGACGCCGCCGGAGAGGCTGTAGATCTTGTGGACGGCCTCGGCGTCGAACCCGACGCGCGGGTGCTTGGGGTCGGCGCTGGCGGCGCGCAGGCGGTGGTCGATGTAGGCGTCGGTGTCGGCCAGGTTCAGGGGCGCCAGTTCCTTGGCCAGGACGATCCGCTGGCGCAGGGCGGCCTGGCGGGGCGTGCGGATGCGCTCGCGCAGCTCGGGCTGGCCGACCAGGACGATCTGGACGAGCTTGTCGGTGGCGGTGTCCATGTTCGACAGCAGGCGCAGCTCGTCGAGGGCGTCGTCGCTGAGGGTCTGGGCCTCGTCGACGAGCAGGACAATCGGGGTGCCGGCGCGGAGCTGCTCGATGAGCGTGTCGCGGAGGCGTTCGAGCATCCGGCCGTGGTCGTCGGCGCGGCGGACGGGCAGGTCGAGGTTGCGCAGGACCTGGCGGATCAGGCCGTCGCGGTCCTGGTGGCCCCAGCTCAGGTGGACGATCGAGGCGTCGCCGCAGCGCTGGCACATGGTCCGGCCGACGGTGGTCTTGCCCGAGCCGATGTCGCCGGTGATCAGGACCAGGCCCTTGCGCATGCGGATGGTGTACTCGATGGCCGCCAGGGCCTCTCGGTGCTGGTCGGAGGCGAAGAAGAACCGCGGGTCGGCGGTGTTCTCGAAGGGCAGGAGCTTGAGGTTGTAGAACTCGTGGTACATCAAGCTCACTCCTGCCCGCCGGCGTCGCTGACAGGGTCGGTTTCGAGGTCAACGTTGGCCACGGCGGCCGGGGCGTCATGGGGGTCCGTGAGGACCGAGGCCGGGACGCCGGCGAGCTTCTTGAGCAGCTCGGGGCGTTCGAGGTTGAAGTAGACGGCGGCGGTGACCAGGCCCAGGGCGGCGGCCATGGCGGTGAGGTTCAGCGGGTAGACGACCAGCTGCCGCAGGCGGCGGATCCGCAGCTCGCGGTCGCTGATCAGCTCGCTGACCGAGCCGAGCACGGGCAGCTCCAGGGCCTCGGCGAGCTGGGTGGAGCGGCGGAAGGTCTCGTCGGTGCGGTGGGCCCAGTAGACGCTCGAGGCGCCGGCGAACAGGCCCAGGGTCAGGGCGGCGATGATGACCTGGCTGAGCTGCGGCGAGACGGGCAGGCCGATGCTCGCGCAGGGGCTGATGAAGCTCAGCCGCACGCCGCGGTCGTCGCTCTCGGCGGCCAGGAGCATGTCCAGGCGGCGGAGGTTGTCCTCCCAGAAGGAGAGCTGGCGCTGCTGCTCGGTGATCTGGCGCTCGAGCTTGATGTACTCGGCGCGGACGGGGAACATCTGCTCGGTCTGCTTCTCGGCCGCGGCGATCTGGCCGCGGATCGAGGCGACGCGCTTCTCGGTCGCCAGCAGGTCGGCCCGGGACTGGGTGAGGGTCATCTCCAGCTCGTCGCGGTGCGGGTTGGAGGTCAGCGAGCGCTGGGTGACGATCTCCTGCTCGGTGTCGGCGGCCTGGGTCTCGAGGTCGGCGATCCGCTGCCGCAGGGCGACCATGTCCGGGTGGCGATCGGTCATGTGCAGGGTGGTGATGTTCTGCTGGAGCTGCGACCGGGCGAGGGTCAGGTCCTTCTCGATCTGGTCCAGGACGGGGTTGCGCTGGCGGACGGTGGTGGGGGTCTGCTGGGGGGTCTGGCCCAGGGCCTGTTCGAGGGCCTGGATCTGGACGGTCAGGCCCTCGTGCTTGTTGTTCAGCTCGGTCTGCTCGGACTTGAGTTCGACGAGGGTGGTCTGGAGGTTGTTGGGGCTGTTCGGCAGCAGGTCGGCGTTCTGGATCTCGAAGGTGAGCTTGCGGTTCTCGAGCTGCTCGATGGACAGACGGCTTCGGGCGACCTCGCGATGGAAGAAGTCGGCGCTCTGGCGGACGCGCTGCTCGATCTTCTTGCGGGCCTGGTTGATGTAGTTCTCGATCAGGGCGTTGACGGCCCACTGGCCGAAGGCCGGCCTCTCGCTGACGAGGCTGACGCGGACCTGCTCGAGCTCGGTGGTCGAGATCTCGAAGTTGATGCCCAGCTTGCGGAGCAGCAGCTCGCGCAGCGCGGGCAGGTCGTTGGTGGTCACGCCCAGGTCGGCCATGAGCCCGGGGTCGGCGCTGAGCTGCTCGATGACGGCGCCGACGGCGGTCAGGCCGGCAAGCTCCTTGTAGAGCGAGGCGCGCTGGTCGACGTAGGCCTTGTTCGAGGCGCGGTTGACGATCTCGTTCATGACCACGTCGGTGCGCCGCTCGAACATGGCGGCGGCGGAGTACTTCTTGGGCAGGAGCATGCTCGCGAGCAGGACGACCAGCACGGCGACGAAGCCGGTGAAGATGAATCGCCGGCGGTGGAGCATGAGGATGCTCCAGGCTTCGAGCAGCGGTTCATTCTGGCCGTGTTTGCGGGTCATGCTTCACCTGTCATCCGCCCGGGACATTCTGGACGGGGGTCATGGCGATCAGTCATTGTTGTTGTTGGGCCCGTAGGCGCCGCTGGCGTCATAGATGTCGGCCGGTCCGCGGACCGTCTCGGCCAGCGGGCGGATCGGCAGCAGCAGCTGCTGGAGGCCCAGGCCGACGGCGGCGAGCGGGTTGGCCGGGACGTAGATGACGTCGCCGTCGAGCAGCTGGGCGTCGAGGGCGGTCTCGCCGCGCTTGACCATCTTGTTCAGGTCGACGGTCATGCGGCGGACGAGCTTGCCGTCGGCGCTGGGGCGCAGGACCTGGACCTTGGAGGGGTCGGCCAGACGGGTCGGCTGGGCCAGGGCCATCATGCTCAGGACGGAGTTGGTGCCGTTGTAGGTGTAGCTGCCGGGGGTCGAGACCTCGCCGAAGACGTAGATCTTCTTGCTGTTGAAACGGACGACGTGGACCGAGACGTCGGCGTCCTCGTAGAAGGTGGCGGCCAACTCATGCAGCTCGCCGGCGACCTGCTCGGTGGTCTTGCCGCTGACGAAGACGGGGCCGAGCAGGGGGAGGTTGATCCGGCCGTCGGGGGCGATCATCTCGGAATGGCCGTCGATCTCACGGACACGACGCGAACGGACCATGATGACGTCGGGCGGTTCGAGCACGTAGGACGAGGCGGAGACCACCGGGCGGGGCTGCTGGATGAAGGCGGCGTAGTCGGTGTATCGCGGCGCGCAGCCGGCCAGGACCGCCAGCAGCGCGACAATCGCCAGGCCCGGGGGGCGGCGACGAGGCTTGGCGAGTTGGATGCGTCCGTTCATGACGGTCGTCTCCTGGTCGGGCGGTGGGATCACAACGCCATCCGGTCCCACAGCCGTGGCACGGTCAGGAACATCAGCCTCAGGTCCTCGAGGAACCCGAGCCGACGGATGTAAAGAAGGTCGAAGGCCAGCTTCCGGCGCGCGCCGGAGAGGTCATTGGTGTAGCCGTTGCAGACCTGGGCCAGCCCGGTCAGGCCGGGCTTGGTCGCCAGGCGGCGGTCGATGCCGCGGATGTGCCGGCGGAGCTCGCGGTGGATCTCCGGCCGCTCCGGACGCGGGCCGACGAGGCTCATCTGTCCCCGCAGGATGTTCCAGAGCTGGGGCAGCTCGTCGAGGTGGGCCTTGCGGATCAGGGCGCCGCCGCGGATCACCCGCGGGTCGCCGGGGCGGGCGAACTGCGCGTCGCCGGTGGGCTCGGCGTTGACGGACATGGTTCGCAGCTTGTAGATGCGGAAGAGCCAGCCGTCCTGCCCGACGCGCCACTGCTGATAGAACACGGGGCGTCCGTCGACGAGCAGGATCCAGCACACGCCCAGGGCCAGCAGGGGAGCGCTGACGATCAGCCCCAACGCCGAGCCGACGATGTCGACCCATCGTTTGCCGGCCGAGAACATCACGCTCCGCCGCGGCCTGCGACGGCGCGGAGGAGCAATGATTCCGCCGGGTGTGCTCTGAGTTGGTCTCTCACGCATGCTGCGCACTCGTCAAGTCGTCGGCCTACACTGCGGCCTCAAAAGTCGCTATCGACGTGTGATGGCAGCGACTTAACCGTCGGTATTGATTTTGAGCCCTGTTCAGGTTGGGGCGGCGGGGGAGGCTTGGGGGGGCTGCCCGGCCCCGTAAGGGGCGTGAATCGCCAGGGGCGATCCCGTTTGACTCCCCCCGGCGCGCGACGGTGTGCGTCGATGTCCCCTGGCCGCGTCTTATCGGAACGTCTGTCGAAACGGCGAAGGTTGACCCTTGCGGCCCGCTGACTTAGAGTCCGCCTGACGTGGCGCGCCCGTAGCTCAATTGGATAGAGCATCTGGCTTCGGACCAGAGGGTTGGGGGTTCGAGTCCCTCCGGGCGCATTCTTTATTCATCCGGGCGCGGATTAAGAGGTCGGGGCATGGCCGCAGCGTGGATCGACGTGACGCTGACGATCCGCCAGGGCATGGTCACCTGGCCGAGCGATCCCGTTTACCAGCGTGAGCTGTTCGCCGGCATGGCCGGCGGGGCGCCGTGCAACGCCTCGATGCTGCACATGACCGCTCACACCGGCACGCACATGGACGCGCCGCGCCACTTCGTGGCCGACGGCAAGACGATCGAGCAGGTCCCGCTCGACGCGGTGATGGGAGTTGTGAAGGTTATCCGTGTCCACGATCCTGTGGCGGTCACGCCGGAGGAACTGGGGCGTCACCGACTCGAGCGCGGGGATCGCATCCTATTTAGGACGCGGAATTCGGACACGACCTATGGCGATGAGCCGTTCAATCGGAAGTTCGTTTCGATCCGGCGCGACGCGGCCGAGATGCTCGTGCGCACGGGGGTGCGGACGGTGGGGGTGGATTATCTGTCCGTGGGAGCGATCGACGGCGACGGCGTGCAGACCCATCAGGTGCTGCTGGGCGCCGGACTGTGGCTGATCGAGGGGCTGTACCTGGCGGAGATCGAGGAAGGGCAATATGAGATGGCGTGCCTGCCGTTGAAGATCGAGGGCTCGGACGGGGCGCCGGCGCGGGTGCTGCTCCGCCGGATCGACGAATCGCGGTAATCCGTCAGATTTTCAGGGATTATCGGGGCTGTCGATGCCCAGGGCGCGGAGCATGGCCTGGGCCTTGTCGATCGTCTCCTGGTACTCCTGCGCGGCCGTCGAGTCGGCCACCACGCCGCCGCCGACGCTCAGGTCCACCTCGCCGCGATTCGCGTCGGCCCAGCGCAGGAGCATGGTGCGGATGGCGACGCTCAGGTGCAGCTCGTCGGCGCGGATCGCGCCGATCGCGCCGCAGTAGGGGCCGCGCCGCACCGGCTCGAGCTCCTCGATGATCTGCATCGCCCGCACCTTGGGCGCGCCCGTCACCGAGCCCGGCGGGAAGCAGGCTCGGATGAGGTCGACCGTGTCCTTGCCGGGGGCCAGCCCGCCGCGCACCGTCGAGACGGCCTGGTGGACCGTCGGGTGCGACTCGACGACGCGCGGCTCGGTCACGCGCACCGAGCCGTAGGCGCAGACGCGGCCGAGGTCGTTGCGGACCAGGTCGGTGATCATGTGCAACTCGGCCATGTCCTTGGGGCTGTGCAGCAACTCGGACGGGCCGACGTCGGCGGGGCGCGTGCCCTTGATGGGCCGGCTGACCACGTGGCCGTCGGGCGTCAGACGCAGGAAGAGCTCCGGCGAGGTCGAGGCGATGGCCCGTGGGTGCTCGCGATCGGCGGTCGGCAGTTCGAGGTAGGCCCCGTACCAAGCAGGGGAACCCTCCGCCAGACGCAGGTAGAGCGCCCGGCCCGTTCCCGGAAAACGTCCTTCAAACGGGGCCGTCAGGCGCTGGGCGAGGTTGATCTGGAAGACATCGCCGGCCCCGATGTAGTCGAGGCAACAGTCGACGGCCTTCTCATAATGATGGCGCGGGCCGAAGACGCTGCGAGGCTTCTGAGCGGAGATGGTCTGGGCGTTCGCGGCGGAGGGGGCTTCCGATAAAGCTTCGAGCAGTGACGCGGCGGGGGAGTCGCCGATGGTCTGCCAGGTCTGCGTCTGGCCGTCCATGTCGTGCACGAGCAGGCTCGGGCACCAGGCCAGCTCGACGGCGGGCCAGTTGCGATCGTCCGCCGCCGTCGTGGGCATATTCTCCACCGAGCGTCCGAGGTCGTAGGAGAGGTAGCCGATCCACAGGCCTTGCGGGCGGGCAGACTGGGAGGAGGCGAGCAGGTGCTTGAGGTCATTAAAAGGATCGTGTGTGAAACGGGGGAGCTCAAAAGCGGGCGGGGGTCCGAGCCAGAGGCTTCGCGCGTGGCCTTGGGGGAGGGCGGCGCCGAAGCGGTACCAGCCGGCCGGTTCGGCCAGGATCGAGCGGCGCGACCAGCGGGCGTCGAACCGGCCCGAGTGCAGCATGACCACGGGCCGCGAGGCGGGCCAGCGTGCCAGGGCCTGCGGGGGGGTGATCGTCCAGTCGAGCGTCTGAACCTGTCCCGACATCGGCCGGCATCATATCGGGTCGGGGGCGGAACATCCCATCGGCCGTTATCCCTCGCTGGGCTTGGGGCTGGGCATGAATCGGCCGATAAGTACAACGGGGGTGTCGGGAGATCGTGGGCGAGGACCTCATGCCGCCGCAAGCCAGCGTCACAGCCCGTCCGCCGATCCCGCGGATCGACGCCAGTCGGTTCTCCGCGGTGGCCATCGGTTCGAGCACCGGCGGGCCACGCGTGCTCGAGCAGATCATCGCCGGGCTGCCGGCCGACCTGCCCGTGCCGATCTTCATCGCTCAGCACATGCCGCCGCGGTTTACCGAGTCGTTCTCGGTCTCGCTGGACCAGATGTCGGCCCTGAGCGTGGTGCACGCCGAGGACGGGATGCCGATCTTCCCCGGCGTGGTCTACGTGGCGCGCGGCC
>JADZET010000188.1 GCA_020850375.1 Phycisphaeraceae bacterium
CCATGCACCTCGATCTGCCCGACCTGGATGTCCAGGTCCTCCCGCCGGTCGATGTGGTCGACCTGCCCGTCGCGCATCCACAGGATCCGGTCGGAGTTGATGAGCATCTTGTGATCGTGCGTGGCCGTGACGATCGTCACCCCGCGCTCCTGCGAGAGCTGCTTGAGCAGGCCGATGATGTCCGCCCCGGTCTTGAAGTCCAGGTTGGCCGTCGGTTCGTCGGCCAGGATGATCGCCGGGTCGTTCACCAGCGCCCGCGCGATGGCCACACGCTGCTGCTGCCCGCCCGAGAGCTCGTCCGGCCGATGGTCCAGGCGATGGCCCAGCCCCACGAGCTCGAGCACCTGCTTGGCCTGCTGCGTCGCCTCGTGCTCGCTGGCGCCGCCGAAGATCGCCGCCAGCGACACGTTCCGCAACGCCGTCAGCGACCAGATCAGGTTGTACGCCTGGAAGATGTACCCGATGTAGTGGTTCCGCACATACGCCAGCTGCCGGCTGGTGAGCCGGGTCAGGTCCAGCGGCCCGATGCTCACCGACCCGTTCGTCGGCACGTCCAGGGCGCCGATCATGTTGAACAGCGTCGTCTTGCCCGACCCGCTCGGGCCCATGATCGACAGGTACTCGCCCCGCTTGATGTCGAAGCTCACGTCCCGCACGGCGTAGACGTCCTCGCCGCGCAGGTGGAACAGCTTGGAGATCTTGTTGACCTCGATCAGCGTGGCGCCCTTGGGGATGTCTCGTGGGATGTTCTGGGTCATGATCGGGTCGTGTCAGCGGTGGGGGGGGGAAGAACTCAGAACGGCAGCTGGAAAACGCTCTTGACGAGGAACACAAAGCCGATGCCCAGCGTGGCGACCAGGCCCATGCCGCAGCTGAAGCCCGCCACGATGACCGGCACGTACTGCCGCCAGGCCAGCCCCAGCCGTTTCTGGAAGTAGTAGCGTCCGATCAGGGCCCCGATGAACTGCGGGATGATGGCGAAGGGCAACGCCTGGTTCAGCCCGCGGACGATGCCGTAGGTCAGGAAGATCGGCGCCCCGAGTGTGTTGAGCAGCCCGAACAGCAGGCCCCCGAACCCCAGCCCCCAGAGGATGTAATCCGCCCGCAACGCCTGCTCGGCCGTGCCGAAGCTCCCGAGCGTCAGCGAGTGGATGACGGCGTTGTTCTCGGCGTTGATCTCCCAGATCTGCTGGGCGAAGGGGTACTGGGCGCTGGGGATCGGCGCCAGCCCCCAGATGTAGTTGGCGAAGAACAGCGACGCCACGAGGATGATCGGCGTCAGCAGCAGCTCCGACTTCCAGATGCTCCAGAACTTCGTGCCCGTCAGCTCGCACTGCCGGTAGAAGACCGACATCGCGCCGTAGTTCTGCAGCGGCACGGGCAGGAACCAGACGTCCACCCCCTTGTAGCCCGAGAGGATGAAGGACGCCTCACGCACGAAGGGGATGTTGACCACCTCCCCGGCGATGCCCTCCATCCGGGCGGTGACGTAGCTGATCACCGGCGTGTACAGGAAGCCGTAGAAGAGCATCACGATCATCACGCCGCGGTGCCAGTCGATCAACCACCCCGAGACCAGGATGTACGCCATGGTCGAGAGGACGTAGGTCAGCAGGATCAGCACGCTGGGCAGGTCCCCGCGTCCGCGCGGCGCCGCGTGCAGGGGGTTGGGCTCCTGCCCGCTCTCGCGGAGCTTGCGGCGGGCCTTGCGGAGCTTGATCAGCCCCTTGCTCACGGCCAGGAAGCCGACCACCGCGATGGCCAGCGACAGCCCGATGCTGAAGCTGAAGTAGAAGTCGATGTTGTTCTTGTAGACCGTCGTCAGCAGCGGATCGTTGAAGTTCCAGGTGTGCAGGATGCCTTGATCACGCAGCAGAGGGTTGGCGATGAACGTGATGATCATGCCGATGAACGTGCCCAGCACCGCGTAGAAGGGCAGCAGCATGCCGATCAGCAGCACGCCCAGGTCCAGCGAGATGCCCGTGGCCACCGCCGGCAGGATGTGCTGCGTGCGGGCCGTCCAGTCCACGAACGGGATCGGCAGGATCGAGATCGGCGCCGCCAGCAGCGCCCCGGTGATCGTCGGCAGACCCAGGTACAGCAGCCCGAAGACCATCCCCATCAGACCGCCGATGGAGAACACCCGCCAACGCCAGCTCGTCGGGGCGTTGGGGTCCTTGTTCATGTCCTTCTCAGCCTTCTCCTCCTCCTGCTCCTCGGACAACGCCAGGATGCCCTGCGCCCCCAGCGGCGCCATCGGGAAGGGCAGACGCTCGATGTCGCTGGCCAGCCGGAACAGCCCGTACCCCAGGATCATGTTGTTGAGCCTGCCCATCACGGTCCCGAAGATCATCAGCCCGATCGCCGGCATCCACTGCCACATCAGGATCGATCGCTGCTCGAGCACCGCCGGATCATTCGGCGCGAACCACTTGGGCAGCGCCTCGGCGATCCCGCTGGCCTGGGCGGCGTTGGACTGGGCGTAGAACTGGTTCCACAGCATGCCCATGCCGCCGTCGAACCCGCTCGCCCCCCCGATCAGCGCCCCGGCGAGGTAGAAGAGCGTGAAGATCTCCGCCTTCTTGAGCACCTTGTTGGCCCGGCGGGCGACCTCAATAAACAGGATCAGCGTCACCCACTGCGCCGCCCCGCCGATCCCCGTGCCGGCGATCAGCCCCATGTACATCGACCCCGGCACCATCACCAGGGCGACGAACAGGGCGCCGAGGAACGCCTGCCACGTGAAGCCGTCCTCGAACGTCTCGGGCGGCTGCATGAGGTTGCGGAACATCTCCAGTTCCGTGTCCCGACTCTTGACCGCGGGGTTGGCCGGCGGCTGGGGCTCGATGGTTGGCGGTGCACTCACGTCCCGTCTCCGGGTAAGGGGTCACTGGTAGGGGGATCAGACGCCCGCGCCTTGCGCGACCGGCTCGCCCTTGCGGCCGAGCTCCTCGAGGGTCTGCCGGCGATAGCCTTCGATCGCCTCGTTCGACAGCGTCCGCCACAGCAGGAACTGACGCCGCAGGTCATGCACGAACACACGGTTGGCCCGGTACCAGTCGGGCCTGGCGCCGCTGCGCCGCTCGGCCGCGATGGTCACCTCGTCCACCCCCGGGATCTCCGACGGCGTGGCGGTCAGCCGGAACACCTCCGTCACGCCCAGGTCGAACGGCGCCAGGGCCAGCTCGGCCTCGAGCGTCAGGTGCTTCTCGTCGCCGACCTGCACGATGCGCGTGGCCGTGGTGGCGAAGATGCCCAGGCCCGCGTCGTCGTGCTGGCGGAAGTGCTCGGCCAGGAAGCTCACCACCCCCGTGATGTCGTACGACGAGACCGTAAACGGGAACTTCATCCGGATCAGGTCGTCCTGCGCCGGGGGCATCTTCCAGGCCCGCGCCAGCCCGGGGTTGGCGCTCCGCGACGCCCGCACCGCCGGGTAGATCGCCGAGACCATCACCGTGGCCATCACCACGCCGATGGCGAACATCGAGTTGGTCGAGGAGAAATTGATCGACGGCGTCTGGATCCACCCGAGCTTGGCCAGCCCCGCCGCTCCCTGGGCCACCGCCTGCGCGAGCAATTGCCCGCCCATCCCCCCGATCACCGCGTACACCGCCGCCTCGGCGAAGAACAGGAAACCCACGTGCGCCGGCCCCAGGCCCAGGGCGCTGAAGGTGTAGATCTCCTTCTCGCGGTCGGTGATGCTCCCGAGCATCGTCCCGAAAATGATCAGCCCCCCCAGCAGGATCGGCACCACCAGGGCCATGCCGCCCGAGACCTCCGTCAGCGTCGTGAAGAACAGGCGGTAGACGCCCTGCTCGGTGCGGGTCCAGACCGGCACCGACGTCAGCTGCGCCAGCGCGTCGCCGCGCTCGCCCGCGTCGAGCTGGCCCCGGGGATAGAGGGGCACGACATGCAGGTTGCCCCCGAGGAGCCTGACCCTCTTGCCCGAGGTGATGGCCACCTGGTTGGGGCTCAGCCGCTGGAAGTCGCGCTGGATGCGGTCGTCCGTCTGGGCCGCCTGCTGGGCGCCGCTGGCCCGCTCGGCCTCGAAGGCCACGAAGTCCACCGGCAGGATCGATCGGCCGTCGAGGTGGCGCAGACGCTGCAACGCCGAGATGTCGATCGCTCCCGCGAAGCTCAGACGCATGCCGTCGACCATCACCGGGTCGCCTGGCCGCAGGCTCAACTGCTCCTGAAGCAGACGCGGCAGGTACACCCCGCCCTCGGCCAGGGCCTTCTTCTTGGCCTCGGTGTCACGGCCCTCGAGCGCCAGGGCCAGGTCCGGCCAGAAGTCCATCTCGGTCGGGTCGAAACCCATCACGGCGTCGACGCTCAGCGCCTTGCCGTTGTCGGCCCGCGCGATGCTCGTCTGCGCGTCGGTCCGCTGCAGCCGCACCTTCCACCAGTGGCCCATCGCCAGCGCGTGCGTCTGGGCCGGGTCGCCCAGCAGACGTTCTATCTGGCGATCCGACAGCGAGGAGTAGTCGAGCTTGCGCAGGAAGATCGCCGCCGTCTGGCCCTGCGCCGTCGGCCCCTCGTAGACGCGACGCACCCCCATCTGGCTCGACAGCGACGCGAAGCACAGGATCGTGAACGTCAGCATCACCACCGTCACCGCCGTCAGCGTCGTCCGCAGCGGCCGCCGACGCATCGTCGACATGCCCATCCCCACCGCCGCCAGCAGCGTCCCCATGGCCGAGACCTCCACCCGGTGACGCGCCCCGCCCTGGCCCTGGCTCTCCATCAGTTGATCGCGGAACTTGCGCATGATGATGAAGCTCACCAGTGACGACAGCAGGATGATCGCGAACGCCAGCAGGATCATCACCGGCGCCTGCGCGATGGCGAACCCCGGGTGCATCAGGTAGAGCAGCCCGAACGTCACCAGGAAACAGCCGGCGAAACCCGCCAGCCGCCCGTACACCGTGCTGCGGCAGAACAGCAGCCGCTCGAGCGAGAAGGCGAACGGGATCGCCAGCAGCAGCAGCGCGACGATCCCGTTGATCAGGTCGTTCATGGCCGCTCGCAGCGGCGTGTAGACCTGACGGCTCAGCGCCAGCGCCTGGGCCACCGCGGACTGCTCGGTGGCCAGGGACTCGTCGGCGCCGACCGCGACATCCCCGCCCTCACCCGCGGGGGAGGCCGCCTCCGGGCCGGCTTCGTGCAGCAGTCGGCCGGC
Organism: Phycisphaeraceae bacterium; assembly: GCA_020850375.1. Next base: position 5,180 of record JADZET010000188.1, read on the forward strand.
CCGGCTGTGAAGTCGTTCGAGGTCGGGAAGGATCACGCCGCCGCGCCGCAGTGTGGCGAGCCGTCCCTCGTTCAGCGCCCAGAGGTCCGCCGCGGTGCCCGCGTCCGCAGGCCAGGGCAGGAGCATCTTCGAGGCCGGCACACCCATCCCCTCGGGCGCCCCGGGCGTGACCCCGAGCACGATCGCCCCGTCGGGCTGCACGATCTTGAATCGCGCCTCGCCGCGAGCTCCCTCGGCCTGGAGGTCGAAGCGGTGGGCGTAGAAGAAGGCCACGTCGTTGGCCTGGCCCATCAGGCTGCGGTTCGTGCGCAGGTCGGCGTTGGACACCGCACGCAGGACGCGCAGGCCGTTGGCCTGGTAGTCCTTGCCCCGCTGCGTCTGGACGATCACGAAGCCCTGCCCGGGGAACAGCTCGCTGCGGCCCGTGCCGGGATCGACGACATAGCTCGATGCCCGGTTGTTGATCGCCGAGACCTGGCCATGGCCGTCGAACATCGCGGCCAACCGGTGGTAGTGGATGTAGTCCCCGCCGTGGACGCCCACGAGGCTGATCCGCCCGTTGGCATCGGTCGGCTCGATGACCACCGGGTCGTAGTCCGGGATCAACACATACCCGGCCAGCGGGGCCCAGGGGTCGTTCGAGAACCAGCTCTCGCTGGGCCACGTCGCCGTGACAGCCCCGGCGGCCGGCCAGTCCTCGGTGAGGCTGCCGGTCGAGCGGAGAATGGCCATGTCGCCCATGATCTGGTTGGGCGACCAGTCGGGTCGGTAGGTCTTGGTCACGTTCTGGAACAGCCGCGGCAGGCTCACGTCCGGCGAGTCGACGATGCGCGACAGCAGCGCCCCGGCCGACCGGGCCTGGGTGTGGATCCGCCGCCAGTCCAGGTGCGCCAGGTCATCGACCGGCAGCCCCTGGCGGGGGCGTTCGTCGTAGCCCGTCATGATCGACAGGCCGTAGAAGCCGAAGCTGCTGGCCACGGCGCCGCTGGGCATGAACTGCCGCGCCGCGAACGTGCCGCCGTAGTCCGGGTCGTCGATCGGCCGCGAGTCGAACCCGTCGATGCCGGACGAATCCTCCCCTGAACCACCGGGATGGCCCCCCGCGGGGGCCGCCAGCCGTCCGATGACCGACAGCAGGCGCTTGTGCAGGCCCGGCGTGTCGACGTTGGCCGCCTGACGGGTCCAGAAGAACAGACGTTTGGCCGAGTGCCCCGCCACCGTGCTCCACGTCGGCCCCTGGTCGGAGAGGTCGAAGTTCGCGTGCAGGATGATCCACCGCCCGGCCGCGAGCCGGCGCAGGGCCTGACGCTGTTGGTCCATCGCCGAGAGCCGATGCAATTCCTCGAGCCGTTGGCTGATCCGCTGCCCGACGGCCTGACGCAGGTCGGCGGCGTTGTCGCGGATCATCGGCTTCTGACGCTCGATCTGGTCGGCCGACCACAGCGGGTTGGAGTGGGCCAGGCTCTGGGCCACGGCCTGATCGAGGTCGGCGGGGTCGAAGCTCGTCGGCGACCGGCTGGCATTGTTCAGCACCCGGCGGAACTCGTCCCAGCGGTTGCGGCTGTCCTGAAGCTCGGCCATCTGGCCCCTGTGCTCCTCCGAGGCCTCGGTGGCGGTCTCGGCCAGACGCATCCGCGCCAGCTCGTCGTTGACGGCCGTGCGCACCCGTTGGGCCTCGCGATCGAGCATCTGGATGAGATTGCTCACCTGCTGCCGCGTCGGCGTCGTGCCCGGGGCGCTGATCAGGAACTGACGCATCTGCCCGAGCATCGCCTGCTCGTCGCGGTGGTCCCCGGTGAGCGTCTCCGAGACATCATCGTCCATGCACAGGGCGTCGTACACCAGACGCGCGCCCTGGTCGCTGCGGGCGTGATTGTTCAGGAAAAGAGCCAGCACGTCGCGCTTGGGCCGCTCCCTGACCATCCCCTCGAGGGTGTGCAGAAGGGCGGCGACGTTGGCCGCGCCCGTGGCGTTGGGCGAGGCGTCGGGCACGTCACCGAAGCTGTCCAGGTCAGCCGCGAGGATGACCAGTTCCGGCTCGACGCGGGCCTCGACGAAGCCCGGGTCCGAGCCCGGGATCAGCGCCGCGAGGTTCGTCGCCGTGCCCAGCGCCCAGGTGACCCGGCTGACGATCGTCGCCTCGGGCAGGTCGCGGTGCAGGTCCAGCCCCCCGAGCGTCGACGGCGGGGCGTAGAACCGCAGCAGGTTGGCGGGCATCACCTGGTGCTTGGCGTTCTGAACCTGCGGGCCGTCGCCGAGGAAGATCACCGCCTTGGCCCCCATGGCCATGGCATCCACCCAGTTCTGCAGGCAGTCGTAGTCCAGGACCACGATCGCCCCTTCGGGCGACCGGCCGCCGTACTCGGCCAGCGTGCCCGAGCCCGCGTAGATCACCGGCCCGCTGACCCCCTCCGGCCCGGTCGAGGGCGGGACGATCAGGTTCGGCCGCATCGGCAGCAGCGGGTACTTCTTGTCGCCGATCCGCAGCTCGCATTGGAGCACCTTCGTCTGCCAGACCGGCATCTCCATCCGCAGCACCTGCTCGACCCCCATCGCACGCAGACGCTGCTCGACGTAGCTCACCGCGGCCTCGCCCTCGGCGGTGCCCGCCAGGCGGTGCGGCGCCGCGGTCAGCGCCTGGATGTCAGCCAGGAACGACCTCTCGTCGGCCGTCAGCGACTCGGCCGCGACCGAGAAGCACAACAGGCCCGCGATCAGCACGAGGAGCATGTCACGCCAACGCATCATTCCTCGCCTCCGATCCGGCCGATGGTGATCTTGAGGTTCTGCCGCGCCTCGACCCGCTCGATCCGACCGTCACGCACCCACATGATCCGGTCGCAGATGTTCAGCAGCCGATGGTCGTGCGTCGCGCACACGATCGTCACCCCGCGCTCCTGGTTGATCCGCTGCATGATGTTGAGGATTTCCTGCCCCGTCTTGAGGTCCAGGTTCCCCGTCGGCTCGTCGGCCAGCAGGATCTTGGGCTCGTTGCACATTGCCCGCGCGATCGCCACGCGCTGCTGCTGACCCCCCGACATCTCGATCGGACGGTGCGACCAGCGGTTCTCCAGCCCCACGAGCTTGAGCAGCTTCATCCCGCGACGCCTCGCCTCCTCGGGCTTGACCCCCGCGAAGGTCATCGGCACCGTCACGTTCTCCAACGCCGTCATGTAACGGATCAGGTTGTAGCTCTGGAAGATGTACCCGATCTTCTGACAACGCAAAAACGCCAACTCGCTGGCGCTCAGCTGCGCCACGTCCACCTCGTCGATCAGCACCCGACCCTCGCTCGGCGAGTCCAGCGCCCCGATCATGTTGAAGAACGTGCTCTTGCCCGACCCGCTCGGACCCAGCACCGAGATGAACTCCCCGCGATAGATCGTCGCATCGACGCTCCGCAGCGCGTGCGTGACCGCCTCCCCCATGCCGTACCTCTTGCACAGCCCCAGCGTGCGGATGATGATCGGCTTGTCCGCCCCGGATCCCGCCCCCGGAAGGGGAGGGGGGGTTGCCGTCGCCGGTGAAGATGTCTGGCTCTGTGTCAACGCAAATTCCTCCGGCCATGCCGGTTTAGTCCACACGCATCGCTTCCATCGGCGCCAGCCGCGCCGCCGTCCACGCCGGCCCGATCGACGCCACCGCCCCGAGCATCAGCCCCGCCGCCACCGACAACGCCCCGCCCGTCAGCACGTCCCCCCACGGCATCGACGGGAACACCAGCGCCCCGAGCGTGATCCACCCCCGCAGCACCGCCAGCCCCACCCCCAGCACCACCCCCACGATCCCCCCGAGCAGCCCCTGGATCGTCGCCTCGAAGAAGAACATCAGCAGCAGGAAACCGTCGAGCGCGCCCAGGCACTTCATCGTCGCGATCTCCGTGAACCGCTCGGTCACCGACATCATCATCGCGTTGATCACCCCGATGGCGCAGACCAGGAACGACACCAGCACCAGCCACCGTGTCCAGTTGGGCAGGTCCAGCAACCCCTCGCGTACCTTCGGCTCGGTCGTCCCCTGGATCGACTCGAGCCGGCCCTGCTTCCGCTCCGACTCGGCCAGGGCCAGCAGCCGCGTGGCCGAGAGATCCGTCTGGGGATCCTGCTTGACCAGCTCGTCCGCCAGCGATCGCGCCCGCGACTCGCTCCGCAGCCAGTTGATCGTACGCGTCAGGTCCACCTCACGGGGGTTGATCGACAGATGCCGGGCCATCGCCGCGCGGACCGCGGAGGTCTCGAGCAGGGGCTTGAGGTGCTGCACGTCCACCAGGCGCTGGGCGTGGCGCTTGAGCGAGCCAAGGGTGCCCGCGACGTCGTCGCCGATCGCGTAGCCCGCCCGCTCGATGGCCGCGCCAAGCTCCGGCGGTGAGGCCGCGAGCAGGTCCACCGCGTCCACATCCCCGCCGGCCCGCCG
>JADZET010000189.1 GCA_020850375.1 Phycisphaeraceae bacterium
CCCCCGCTGATCCAACCTCCGCGCCGGCCCGCTTCTACGTCACCACGCCGATCTACTACGTCAACGATCGGCCGCACATCGGCCACGTCTACACCACGACGCTCGCCGACGTGGCCGCACGCTATCACCGCCTGCTCGGTGTCGAGACCTTCTTCCTGACCGGTGTCGACGAGCACGCCGCCAAGGTCGCCGAGGCCGCCGCCGCCCTGGGCCTGACGCCCCAGCAGTGCGCCGACCGCTTCGCCGCCGCCTTCGAGGAGACTTTTACGCGGCTGAAGATGACCCACAACGACTTCATCCGCACCAGCCAGGAGCGCCACAAGGCCCGCGTCGGCAAGTACGTCGCTGCCCTGCTCCGCTCCGGCGACGTCTACCTCGGCGAGTACGAGGGCTGGTACGACGCCGGCCAGGAGGAATACGTCACCGAGTCCAAGGCCAAGGAGCACGACTTCAAATCCCCCATCAACGGCAAGCCCCTGGTCCGCAAGAGCGAGAAGAACTACTTCTTTCGCCTGAGCGCGTATCAGAAGCCGCTCCTGGATTTCTACGCCAAGCACCCCAAGTTCGTCCGTCCCGAGGCCCGGCTCAACGAGGTCGTCGCCCGCGTGCGCGAGGGGCTCAACGACGTCCCGATGTCGCGCACCGGCTCGGCCGGCTGGGGCATCCCCATGCCCGGTGACGAGGCGCACACGATCTACGTCTGGATCGACGCCCTCTTCAACTACCTGACCACCGTCGACACGGCCGGCGCGGGCCAGGAGAGCGACGGCCCCACCCCGGAAGGGACGGAGAACCGGCGCAAGCTCTGGCCCACCGACGTCCACCTGATCGCCAAGGACATCCTCTGGTTCCACGCCGTGATCTGGCCCGCCGTGCTGATGGCCCTGGCCAAGTGCCCCGGCTATGCGTGGGTCCAACTCCCGGGGGGCGTCTACGCCCACTCCTTCTGGATCGCCGAGGGCCAGAAGATGAGCAAATCCCTGGGCAATTTTGTGGACATCGACAAGCTCGACGGCTACGTCAGCCGGTTCGGCCTAGACGCCTTGCGCTACTTCCTGGCCACCGCCGGCCCGCTGGGCACCACCGACTCGGACTTCGCCGAGGCCCGCTTCATCGACGTCTACAACGCCGACCTGGCCAACGCCCTGGGCAACTCCTTCAGCCGCGTCTCGAACATGACCGCCCGCTACTTTGACGGCAAGGTCCCCGAGAAAGGTCCCCACGTGCCGGCCTCCGACACCCACACCCTCACGGCCGAGCACGCCGTGGCCCGCGCCATGGCCGCCTACGAATCCCTCGACTTCGCCGCCGCCGCCGCCGCGGGCATGGACCTCGTCCGCGCCGTCGACAGCTACATCGAGCAAACTCAACCCTTCAAGCTCGCCAAAGATCCCGCCAATCTCCCCCAGGTCGGCACGATCCTCTACCACTGCGCCGAGGCCCTGCGGATCGCCTCTTTGATCCTCTGGCCGATCATCCCCCACAAGGTCGAGGAGCTCTGGTCGCGCCTCGGCTGCACGGGCTACGCCCCCGCCCTGGCCGACCGCGGCCGCGGGGCATTCTTGACCTGGGCCAAGTGGGGCCAGCTCAAGCCCGGCGCCCCCGTGACCAAGGGCGATCCCCTCTTCCCTCGCTATCAGGCCTGAGATTCAACGAGAACGGATGGGCACCCGCGTCGGCCCGGGCTGGACGATCTCGATCTGGTCACGCTCGAGGTTCCATCGCAGCGCCGAGGCCGTGACGGTCGCGACGTTGCCCTGCCGCACCTCCACCTGCCTCCGCCCGCCGGGCATGTCGCGCAGCATGACCGTCTGGTTGTCGCCGGTGTACTGGAGTTGATCCGCCAGGTACGTCCGCTCCCCGGCGATCACGCGCACGTCCTTCTCCGCCAGGATCGTCTGCAGCACCGGCTGCGGCGCGCTCGTTGAGAACCACATCGGCAGAGCAGGTCCCCCGGAAGTGTCTGCGGTGTTCGGCCGCTGAAGCTCGACCAGCAGACGGCTGCAATCCAGGTGCACCGGCGACCCCCCGGAAGTTGAATCCGCGGCCTCCGCCCCACCGGGCAGGTGATCGAGCTGCACGTCGTCGAGGATTGTCATGTCGCTGCGCCGGGCGCTGAGGGTGAACTTACCCTTCCACGTCAGCAGCGTGTCGCCGTGGCCCGTCAGCGCCACGCCCAGTGGTCCGCCGTCGCTCGGCCGCGACGCGGCGCGCGACTGCCGATCCTCGATCAGCAACGAGCCCGCCCCCGGCACGACCAACTGCTCGAGCACGTTGTCGAACGTCGCCGTCTGGCCGCGGAGCGTCAGCCGATTCTTGAGCGTGCCGTCGAGCGCCTCAGCGAACTGCTCATGCGTCAGCACGGTGTTCCCCGAGGCCGTGGCGGCCCGGATGCCCCGGTCCTGACGCGGCCCGGGCAGACGCACCATGTCCACGGCCAATTCGTCCGCCGTGACGGAGGAGCGATCGTGCTTGCTCTCCGACAGGGCGCGAATGTTCCCCGTGAACTTCGCCTGGCCCTGGCGGTCGTCGTAGGTCATACCCTTCTGCCAGAAGATGTGCAGCTGCCGGCCCGCCGCCAGCGGGTCCGTCGGGCTCGTGGCGTTGGCCGCGTCGAGCCGCGCCTCGCCCGGCCCGTCGACCCGCACCGTTGACGCCGCCTGGCTCAGCAGCACGTGCTCGCCCAGCAGGCTCAACCCCGGCCGCACGACCCTGGCCATCTTGCTCTCTTCACCCCACAGCTCCAACCGCTGGGCCTTGGGGTCCGCCTCGAGGCGATCGGCGTGGAACGTCAGCCCATCCGGCGCTTCGACCACGACATCATGACGGGCGTACAGCCGCGTCAGCTCGGGCGTGACAAGCTGCGGAGACACCGCGGCGGGAGCCTGCGGGGCGGCCGCAGCGGTGGGGGGCTGCTTCACTTCCGGGGGGGGTGGGGGAGCCAGCAGGTCCAGCGTGATCGCCAGGTCCGGCGACGAAGCAAATGCCGGCGTATCGGGCGACAGGGCCCGCACGCTCGCTGCCGTCGGGGCCAGGACCTGCGGCGCCGCCGGCGTGAGCAAAGCCGGTGCGGCCGATCCCTCGGACGGCAGCAGGTCCGCCTGGAGCTGCCCGGCCGAGATCGTCGTGTCGCGCCCGGCGAAACGTGCGTGATCCTCGGCCAGGATGCGACACGGCACGCTCTGGCCGCCCGGCAGCGTCAGCCAGTCGATCGTCAGCGCCTGGCTGTCGAGCTTCCACGGTTCGGCCGCGCGGGCCGCCAGCGACGAGCCGGGCCGGAGCTGGACGTCTTGTTTGGCCACGATCCGCGTCGGCGACGGGCTGCCCCCGTCGGCCGGGTCGGACAAGTCGATCGCCAGCGAGCCGGCCTGCAGGTCGAAGTCCGGGTGCTGCGCCGAGACCTTGCCGTGGAACGCCGCCTGCCGGATGCCGCGCAGCCTTGACGGGTCAGCCCGATCGATCGTCGGATCGGCCGCCGTGTAGAAACCCAGGTCCAGATGATCAGCGAAGGCCACGACCAGCGAGGGCGTGTCCAGAGCTATCGGGCTGGGCGTCTGCGTGTCAGCACCCCGCGGCGACTTCGGCGCCGCGAGCACCTTGAGCACGCCCGGCCCGCGGATCGTGGCCGACGCCGTCGTCGGGTCGAGCGTCATGTCCGAGGCGGTCAGCGTGCCCAGGCCCGCCATGTGCAGGTCCATCGGCAGGCCTTCTTCGCCGACGAGCCGGACCAGCCCGCGTTGGGCGTGGTAGACCACTCGCCATGCGGTGGCCACCGGCTGGTCCTGAATCAGCAGCGAGACCGGCCGGCCCTCGATCACGGCCAGCGTGTCGCGCGGCCCGTCAGCCGTGGCGGGCGGACCGTCGAGCGGCTCGACGACCATCTTGCCCGCCCAGTCCAGCTCGGCCGGCGATTCCTCAACCTCACTGGGTGCGGACGCCGGCTGGGTCTCGCTCAGGGCCTGCTTGGCGGCCGTGGTTTCGCGTTCACCCAGCACACCGCCGACGGCCCCCTCGCTCGACAGGGCGAACATCACGTCGAGCCAGTCGCCGCGTAGCGCGAGCTGCCCGCGACGCAGCTCCCGCAGCCGCTCAAAGCGGGCGCGATACCAGGGCTCCGCCGCGGTGGAGGGCGCACCGGCCGTGGTCTGCGGGCTTTCCGACAAGCTTGCTCCCGCGACCGAGGACGCGGTGGTCGACGGTGTGGTGGTCGGCGTTCCCGTCAGGGGTCCCGTGCGGAGCTTGAGGTGGCCGTCACGCTGGACCTCGAGGCGTTCGATACGGTCGAGCTGTTCGTTGTACCGGGCCAGGAATCCCACCCCCTGGAAGTCGAACCGCCGACCGGTGGCGACCACCCCGCCGGGCGACTCGATCTGCCCCGCGATCAGGTCGAACCGCACCTCATCGTCGAATTGCAGCCGCAGGGCCAGGTCGCGCGAGTTCTCGCCGAAGTCGGCCGGGCGACTGGCCGGGTTGGAGTAGTACTCGAGCGTGACATTGCCCGTCAGCAGCCCGCGTTGGGGCAGGTTGTCCGGGGCGTAGAGTCGGCCGTGCTGCCCGCGGATGACCAGCGTTCCCCCCGAGGCGATGTGGGCCCGGACCATGGGGTTGCCCACGCTGGCCTCGCCGGCGGGCAGGGGGTCGAGCGTGTCGCCGAAGAACTCGACGACCTGCCCCGAGGGCGACCGCCGCTGGATGTAGTACCCCTTGGCGTTGCCGATCCGTCCCGCCAGGCCCGAACCTGTCTGAAGCGTCGGGCCGGCCTGCTCGAACAGGGGGGGCGGTGTGTCGCGGCCCGCCGTCTCCGGCGCCGTCGCGTCGGTCGGCCGGGGGATCGTCGGCGCAGCCGCGCCGAACCACCAGGTCAGCAGCAGGACCAGGGCGGCCAGAACGCACGACAACGGCACGATCAGACGCTTGCGCGGCATGGATGAATCAGTGTAACGAGCAATCCCACGGCAGGGGGGCGCTCAACCGGTCGGCGTTTCATCACGACCGCGACGACGCTATGATTCTGCCTTCGTACCCCCACCCCCGACCCGCAGGAATCCGCCCATGATCGGCAAGATTTTCAAGGCCTACGACGTTCGCGCCACCTACCCCGATCCGCTGAACGAATCCGCCGCCTGGAAGGTCGGCTACGCCGCCGGCCAGCACCTCATGCGCGCCTCGGGCCTGGCCAAGCCCGGCACGATGCTCGTGTCACGCGACATGCGCCCTCACTCGCCCAAGCTCTGCGCCGCCCTGATCCGGGGCATCCGCGCCGCCGGCCCCGACGTCGTCGACCTGGGCATGTGCGACACCTCGTTCATGTACTTCGCCATCAACCACCTCGACGCCGTCGGCGGCATCCAGACCACCGCCAGCCACAACCCCGTCAACTACAACGGCTTTAAGATCTCCGGCCGCCAGGCCCGGCCCGTCGGCGCCGACACCGGCCTCAAGGACATCCAGAAGATCGCCGAGGGCCTGCCCGACAACGCCGGCCCCGACACGCTCGCCCCCACCGGCAAGCTCACGGAGAAAAACCTCTGGCCCGAGTACCGCGAGCACGTGCTGCGGTTCCTCGCCCCGCTCGACCGGCCCCTCAAGGTCGTCATCGACGCCTCCAACGGCATGGCCGGCAAGCTCGTCCCCGAGATCTTTCACCACATCCCCAACCTCGAGATCATCCCCCTGAACTTCGAGATCACCGGCTCATTCGTCCACGAGCCCAACCCGCTCGTCGCCGCCAACATGAAGCCCACCCAGGACGCCGTCCGCCAGCACAAGGCCG
>JADZET010000190.1 GCA_020850375.1 Phycisphaeraceae bacterium
AGACGCCGTACTTCGTCGACGCCATGTGCAGTTGATCCTCGGGCACGCCCTTGGCGTTCGGCATCTTGCCGCCGTACTTGTTCACCAGGTCAATGAACTCCTGCGGCACCGATGAGCTGCCGTGCATGACCAGCGGCAGGCCCGGGCAGGTCTTCATGATCTGCTCGACGCGGTTGAAGGCCAGCTTGGCCTCATTCTTGAACTTGAAGGCGCCGTGGCTCGTGCCGATGGCCACCGCCAGGCTGTCAATACCGGTGCGCTTCCAGAAATCGCGAGCCTGATCCGGATCGGTGAGAAACTTCTCGACGTTCTTCTCGTACTCCTCGGCGTCCAGCCCCACGACGTCTTCCTCGATGCCGCCCAGCATGCCCAGCTCGGCTTCGACAGTGACCCCGCCCGCGTGGGCGACATCCACCACCGCCTTGGTGACCTTGATGTTCTCCTCGTAGGGGTGATGCGAGCCGTCGATCATCACGCTGGTAAAGCCGTCGTTGATGCAGGTCTTGACCAGGTCGACCGTGTCGCCGTGGTCGAGGTGGATGCAGATCGGAACCTCGGGGTATTCCTCGACGGCCGCGAGGATCAGGTGGCGGAGGAAGCGATAGTTGGCGTACTTGCGCGCGCCCTTGGAGATCTGCAGGATGCAGGGGCTCTTCTCGGCCGCACAGGCCTCGATGATGCCCTGGGTGATCTCCATGTTGTTGACGTTGAACGCGCCGACGCCGAACCCGCCTTCATAGGCCAGGTCGAACATGGGCTTGCTGGTCATGAGCATGATGCGAACTCCGGGGTAAAAAGGGTGCGGGGTCGGGTGGGAGCCGGCAGTATACCCGAAAAAGGCGGGGCGAGGTTATGATATGGGCATGCTCAGATCCACGCCCGAGTGGGAAGCGTTTGAGAGGGATTACATCCGCAAGGAGCCCAAGGGGTATCTGCGAAACGCTGCCCTTTTCGCCGCGATGCTGCGACATGCCCGGCAGATGGGCGCTCTGCCGCTGAAGGACCCCCTCGATGGCATTGAAAACGACATCCGGCTCGCACGGGCCCTCAACACCCAACTTCCACCGGCTCATGGCCCGGCTGGGCAAGGCGTTCGACAAAGCCGCCATCCCCTACATGGTCATCGGCGGCCAGGCCGTCATTCATCACGGCCGTAGCCGGTACACGCAGGACATCGACCTGACGCTCGGCATTTCGCCCTTCGAGGCCGAAAACGTCATGGCTCTGCTGGCCAAGATGAACATCCAGCCCGTTGCTGAAGACCCGCATGAGTTCGTTCGTATGACGCACGTGCTGCCCTCGATGAGCGCGATGCTCGACCTCCGCGTCGATTTCAGTTTCACCGACTCCCCCTACGAGCTCCAGGCCATCGCCCGCGGCGAGGACGTCGTGCTCGCCGGCACGCCGGTGCGGTTCGCCACGGCCGAGGACCTGGTGGTCCACAAGATCATCGCCGGCCGGCCCATCGACCATCAGGACGTCATGGGCGTGCTGCTGAAGAATCCCGGCCTCGACGCGGACTACGTCCGCCACTGGCTCGGCCAGTTCGGCCAGGCGCTCGAGCGCCCGCTGATCCAGGAATTCGAACGGATGTGGGAGCTGTCGAAGAAGTAGCGCCCCCCGGCCACTTAACCCCCGCTGTGCCTGAAGATCATCTCCTGCAGGTAGCGCGTCACGCGCCGCGGGCCGAGGATGCCCACGACGTGGTCGTCCATGTCCAGGATCGGCACGTGCCGGAACCCCCCCACCGCCATCATGTTGATCACCGTCGCCGGGCTGTCGGTCTCGTAGCCGCAGACCGGCTCGGTGGTCATGAACTGCCGGATCGGCTGGGCGCGGACTTGCTCGAAGTGGTCGGCCAGCTTCGTCAGCACGTCGCGCTCGGAGAAGATGCCCATGAGCTTGGGCCCGTCGGTCACCAGGATGCAGGCGATGTCCTTCTCGACCATCAGCCGCAGCGCGTCCTGCACGGGCGTGTCCGGGCCGACCGTCCGCATGGGCGTGAGGGTCATGGACCGGACCGTGTCCTCGGCGATGGCCTTTTCCAGCTCGTCCTGATAGACCGGCTCGTCGAAGTTGTTCAGCGGGTCGCGGAAGTCGTCGGTGGATGAGCCCTGGCGGCGGGGTCGAAGGGTCATGACTCAGGCTCCTTCTCGCTGATCCAGGTGCAGCTTCGAGTCGATCTTCTGGACCTTGACCTGCCGGGGGAAGTGCTCGGCAAGGTACTCCATCACGCCCTTCTGCCCGGTCAGGGCGACGGGCCGGCCCTCGGCGTCGACGACGATGATGAACCGTAGCTTCCGCGACTCCATCATCTGGATCATCAGCGCGATGTGGTCGGTCGGCAGCACGCAGTCCTGTGCGCCGAACATCATCGCGTCGACCGGGCCATCGAGCGTCTGCGATCCCTCGAGCAGGGCGGCCATCAGGCGCCGCTCGGTGAACTTGCCGAGGTACCTGCCCTGGGCGTCGACAACCACGGCGCACCCGAGTCTGCCCTCACGCATCTTCTGCATGGCCTGGCGGATGCTCTGGCCGCTCTGGATCTTGACCAGGGGACGGAGGGGCAGCTCGCTGATGGGCTGGTTGAGGATGTCCGCGCGTAATCCCATAAGCAGACTCCCTGGCGGCGACATGGACAGACCTGACCGGTCCGCCACCGACCATAACGTACGAAATTCGAGCCAAACCGACAAACCGGCCGGGCATCATGCGACGGCGGCGATGACTTGTGAACAACTTCAGTGACGGGGAAGGCTAGGACGCGCCCAGCCGCCTGCGGATGAGCTGCGCCCTCGCCTCGCGCCGTTGGCCCTGGTCCATCAGGCAGCCGGTCATCTTCTGCAGGTGCGCCGTCTGCGTCAGCAGGAACAGCTCATTAATGGTGCGGATGTCCACCGTCTGGATCCGGCCAAGGTTCACCCCCAGGCGGAGTTGGCTCAGGAGCGACAGCACCTCCTCGGCCCCCAGCACCCGGGCGTTGGTCAGGATGCCCCAGGCTCGCCAGATCTTGTCGTCGAGCTGGGCCGGCCGTTGGCGGGCGAGCACCTGCCGGGCCTGCTGCTCGTAAGCCGTGATCTGCGGCACGACCACGTTCTGGAAGTCCGAGAGGATCTCCTGCTCGGTCCTCCCCAGCGTGACCTTGTTGCTGACCTGGAACAGGTCGCCCAGGGCCTCGGACCCCTCGCCGAAGAACCCGCGGATCTCCAGCCGCATGTCCCGCGCGGCCCGGCTGACCTTCTCGATCTCTCCGGTCAGCCGCAGCGCCGGCAGGTGCAGCATCACGCTCACGCGGATGCCCGTCCCCACGTTCGTCGGGCAGGCGGTGAGGTACCCCCACTTCGAGGAGTAAGCCAAATCCAGTTTCGCTTCGAGCAGGTCGTCGAGGTGGTCGATCTGCGCGTAGGCCTCGTCGAGCTGCATCCCCGAGCGCAGGACCTGCAGCCGCAGGTGGTCCTCCTCATTGACCATGATGGCGAAGGTCTCGTTCTCCCCGATGGCCACGGCACGAGGCGACTCGGGCCCCCCCGCCGCGTGCTGCCGGCTGATCAGGTGCCGCTCGACCAAAAGGTGCCGGTCCAGGTCCGGGCTCGAGGGCAGGTCCACCCACAGCAGGTCCTGCCCGAACTGCCCGGCCGTGATCGCCGCCCGGCAGCGGTCGAGCACCTCCTGACGCTGCCGACGGTCGGCGTGATCCACGAACGGAAACCCCGCCAGGTTCCGCGCCAGCCGCACCCGGCTCGACAGCACGATGTCGCTGTGAGGCCCCTGCCCCCGCAGCCATTCGCCGGCGTGCTCGGTGACGTCGTTGAGGTTCACGATTTCTCCTCGAAGCGCACGATCTCGTCCCGCAGGCGGGCGGCCAACTCATAATCCTCATCGCGCACCGCGTCGTCGAGACGCTTGCGCATCCGCAGGATCAGTTGCTGCCGATCCTCGTCCGGCCCGCACCGTCGCGGCACCTTGCCCACGTGGTGCGTCGCCCCGCCGTGGGCCTGCTCCATCAGCGGCGCCAGCATCGGCTCTAACGCGCTGTAGCAGTGCGGGCAGCCCAGCAGCTTGTCCTCGCGGAACTGGCTGAAGCTCATCCCGCAGTGCCCGCAGACCAGGTCCTGCTGGGCCCGGGCCCCGCTGTGGAGCTTCACAAAGTTTGTCAGGAGTTGATCGATGGGCGTGTGCAGGTCCTTGGCCGCCCCGCCGAGCTCCGCCGCGTGCAGGTCGCACAGGTGCTTCTCGGACTTCTTCCCGCCGATGACTTCGACCATGCGGATCGTGGCCGGCCGGTTGCATTTGTCGCATTTTCGCTTCATGGATCGCCAGCCTCTGACGTGAAGCTCCGGACCGATATCCCCATCGGAACAAAACCCGCCCCAAGATACCGCAATACACCCATCGGCCGTCCGAGTCGATCCCTCCAGAATCTCCAGACCTTACACCCCGTAAACCCAACTGATTCTAGGTCCCCCAATAATACGCGAACATCGCTTTTCCCTCTACTTTTATCTTATTCTTATTCGACCGCTCTAAACTCTAGCCTGAACCTGTTCCCGTCAGGTTCGTATCTACATCAGGTGGCCTGTCTGCCTCTGGTTCCTTCTTTCGACCTCATCCCAGGGGGGTGTCATGACCGCACTGGCGAACTCGATCCTGCGACAGATCTCATCGCTCGGCTACCAGGTCGGCGTCGAACGCGACTATTTCTCCGTCACCTACACCGCCATAGACCAGCGTACGGGCCAGCGTTTCGAGGTCACCGCCGGTGGCGAGCAGGAGACCGACGCGGCGCTGCGACTGGCCGAGCAGG
>JADZET010000191.1 GCA_020850375.1 Phycisphaeraceae bacterium
ACTCGCGCAGGAACAGCTCACCGGCGGGGGTCAGCGCCAGGGGCCTTACAGACCGGTCCAGCAGCGTCACGCCGAGCCGTTTCTCGAGCTGGCCCACCCGCTGACTGACCGCGGACTGGGTGATGCCGTGCTTCTTGGCGGCGAGGCTGAAGCTGCGATGGCCGGCCACATCGCAGAAGAGACGAAGTGACTGCATCGAAGGTGAAGTTTAACATTAGGTCGTTTAATGTCAACCAGAACCAAGCATCATGCAATCTAATAGCTTCTGTCATGAGATCTTTAGATGGTTTACGTCCGGGATAGGGTGGTGACCGGCTAGGGGCACCCCGAGCACCGGGGGCTGTTCAGGCGGCAAAACTTCCCCAAGTTTCGGTCGGCGGATCAACGGAGGTCATCAACCGCGATACGAGCATGAAAAAGGGGGGTCGGCAGACGGACAAATCACGCAAAATTATTGACTTAATGGCTGCGGCGTGATAAAGCCCTAGGTATAGGATGAAACCTATTCACAGCCCAATCGACACCCGCGGGTCCGCGGGGCATGTCATCTGTGTCGCGTCCTGACGGAATCTTGTTCATCAGGAGAACTATCCCATGCAGCGTCATCACGCCAAGGCGAGGGGAGAGAGCATGGTTCACGCGAACGATTATCAGGCGGGGTTTGAGGCCATCGAGCCGCGACTGCTGATGTCGGCCGACATCAGCCTCCTCGGCGGTCCGCTGGCGAACCAGGAGATCCAGAGCGGCGACACGACGCCGATCTTCGCCGACTTCACCGACTTCGGCCACATGCGCGTCAGCGACGACGGGAGCATCGTCCACGAGGCCACCCGGCTGTTCACGATCAAGAACGCCGGGGACGGGACGCTCAACCTCACCGGCTCGCCCGTGGTGACGATCAGCGGCGCCGACGCGGCGGACTTTGTCGTCACCACCCAGCCGGCCTCGGCCAGCCTCGGCGAGGGTGAGACGACGACCTTCATGGTCACCTTCAACCCCAGCGTCGCCGACGAGCGCAGGGCCACGATCACCATCACCAGCGACGACGCGGACGAGGCGAGCTACAGCTTCGACATCGTGGGGCTGGGCGTGGACGCGGTGAGTCTGTACGGGGGGGTCTACGCGGGCACGACCGATCCTGGCTCGGGGGCGCACACCACCCTCGGTGAAAAGATCCAGGTGCACTACGCCCTCTACGAGGCCGACGGGACGTTCCATGAGACGTCGGCCGGCGGCGATCCGTTCGAGTTCGACCTGGGCTACGGGCAGGTGATCGACGGCTGGGAGATCGGCCTGCCGGGCATGGCCGTGGGCGAGAGCCGGACGCTGATCATCCCGCCCGCGATGGCCTACGGCGACTCGGGCCACTCCCTGTCGGGCAGGACGCTGATCTTCGAGGTGTACCTCGAGGACGTCACCCTCCCGCTCGCGCAGCCGCCGGAGATCGGGGTGGCGGGCAACGGGCAGGACATCACCGACGGCGACAGCACGCCGAGCGCGGCCGACGACACCGACTTCGGCGCCGTCCCGGCGGGCGTGCAGGTGACGCACATCTTCGAGATCTCGGCCTCGCACGGGCAGGGCACGTTCTTCATGCTCGGGAACCCGTACATCCAACTGCTCGGGCCGGACGCGGGGCACTTCTCGGTCGGCGAATTCATCTTCACCGACTCGACGCTCCAGTTCCCCGTGACCTTCACCGCCCCGCAGGACGCGGGAGCCTACCAGGCGCAGGTCATGATCCCCAGCACGGACCCGGACGAGTCGCGCTTGAGCTTCATGATCCTGGGCGCCACCGACCCGACCTACGCCCCGGACGACTTCGAGGCCAACGACACGGCCGACGCGGCGACGGACCTGGGCACGGGCAACCAGACGCTGACCGACCTGAACATCCACCAGGCCGGCGACGTGGACTGGTACGAGTGGACGCCCACCACCGAGGGCACGACGCGCGTGACGCTGACCTTCGAGGACGAGGAGGGGCCGCTGGTGGTGCAGGTCTACAACACGCAGGGGCAGTTGCTGAGCACCTCGCACGCCACGAGCGGGGGGCAGGTGCTGTGGCTGACGGGCGTGCCGGGCGAACCGGTGCGGCTGAAGGTCAGCAACCCCGAGGGGCTGAGCCAGCCGGAGTACCAGATGGCGATCCGCGAGATCGTGCCGGGCGACTTCAACAACGACGGCCGGGTGGACGTGCAGGACATCAACCCGTTCGTGCTGGCGCTCAGTGACCTAGCGGCTTACCAGGCGCAGTTCCCGGGCGTGGTGCTCAGTGAGATCGATCCCAACGGCGACGGCGTGATCAGCGTGCTGGACATCACGCCCTTCTCGTCGAGCCTGACCAAGAACTTCGACCTGTTCGACGAGGGGTGGTACCTCGCGGTGAACCCGGACGTGGCGGCGGACGTCGGCCCGGGCAAGGCCTGGGCGACGGCGTTCGAGCACTACCTCACGATCGGCCAGCAGGAAGGCCGCAGCCCCAGCCCCTACTTCGACGAGGCGTTCTACCTCGAGCGCAACCCGGACGTCGCGGCCGACACGGGCGAGGGCAAGATCTGGGCCAGCGGGTACGCCCACTACCTGGCGTTCGGCCAGCACGAGGGTCGCAACCCCACGCCCTACTTCAACGAGGTGTTCTACCTGGCGCAGAACCCGGACGTGGCGGCGTCCGTCGCGGCGGGCTCGCAGCCCTCGGGCTACCTCCACTTCGTTCACTTCGGCCAGACCGAGGGGCGGCTGTGGAGCCCGATCTTCGACGAGGCGTACTACCTGGCGTCGAACCCGGACGTGGTGGCGGACATCGGCACGCCGGCGCTGCGGTCGGCCTTCCATCACTTCATGTACTTCGGCCGGTATGAGGGACGGGCCTTCTCGGCGGTCTACGACGAGGCCTACTACCTGGCCCAGAACCCGGACGTGGCGGCCGACGTCGGGGCGGGCAAGACCTGGGCGAGCGGGTTCGAGCACTTCCTGGCCGCGGGCCAGTTCGAGGCCCGGGCCTACAGCCCCTACTACAGCGAGACGGCCTACCTGCTGAACAACCCGGACGTGGCGGCGGAGGTCGGCCCGGGCCTGAAGTGGGCCACCGGGTTCGAGCACTACGTGCTCTACGGCCAGTTCGAGGGCCGCATCGCGGTGTAGCCCCCCACTGCTGCCATCCCCAGAATCACCGAAGGACGTCGGCTGGCCATTGGCCCCTGGGCCCGTGGCCAGCCGATGATTCCTTCGCGTGACAAGCCCGCCCCCGCAAGCTTCCGAGCCGATGCCCCCGCCGCCGTCCAATGACCCGCGGCCGGTGATCGCGCACGTGCTGCACCGGCTCGAGATCGCCGGGGCCGAGGTGCTCGCGTCGGACCTGAGCCGACGGCTCTCGGACCGGTTCCGGTTCGTCTTCTTCTGCCTCGACGGCGTCGGGCCGCTCGGGCGAACGCTGATCCATGAGGGCTTCGAGGTCTTCGACCTCTACCGCCGTCCCGGCGTGGACCTGCGCGTGACGCGGCGGATGGGGCAGCTCGTCCGCGAGAACCATGTTCAACTCCTGCACGCCCATCAGTACACGCCCTTCTTCTACGCGGGCCTCTCACGCGGGTGGCGGTCCTCGCCGCGAATCCTGTTCACGGAGCACGGCCGGCATTACCCCGACCCCCGGAAGGTCAAGCACATCCTGGCCAACAGGCTTCTGCTCTTGCGCAAGAACGACCGGGTGACGGCGGTGGGCGAGTTCATCGCGCGAGCGCTGATCCGCAACGAGGGCATCGGGGCCGGGCGGATCGAGGTCGTGCCCAACGGCATCGACGCGACGGCGTTTGAATCGCATTCACCCGCGCTGAGCGTCGCGGACCAGGACAAGACGACGCGCGACCCGCGCGGCCGGCAGGTTCGGCAGGAGCTGGGCATCCGGCCGGACCAATTGGCGGTGCTCCAGGTGGCGAGGTTCCACGCGGTCAAGGATCACGGCACGGCCCTGCGCGCGTTCGCGGCGGCGCTGCAGCGCCGGATGGAATCGGGACCGTCGGGTCAGGCCCCCCCGCTGCTGCTGCTGGCCGGGGATGGGGAGCTGCGATCGGACATGGAGCTGCTGACCCAGGAGCTGGGCATCGCCAAATACGTCAGATTCCTGGGCGTGCGGCGGGACGTGCCGGCGCTGATGGCGGCGGCGGACGTGTTCCTGCTCAGCAGCCTGTCGGAGGGATTGTCCGTGACGCTGCTCGAGGCGATGGCGGCGGGCCTGCCGATCGTGGCCACCGATGTCGGCGGCAACGGCGAGGCGGTCGAACACGGCGTGACGGGCCTGCTGGCCCCGCGTCAGGATCACGCCCAACTGGCTGAGCATCTGGTCACGCTCTGGAACGATCCCACGCTCCGCCGGCGAATGGGCGAGGCGGGCCGGCAACGCCAGCAAGCGCGGTTCACCCAGCAGGGCATGCACGGGCGCTACCTGACGATCTACCGCCAGATGCTCGGCCTGGCGCCCCCGGAAGAAGGACCCCCGGAAGAAGGGGATGGCGGCGCGGGTGTCTGACACGGCTTCCGAGGCACTTCCGGGGGGCAAACTTGGCTTGTCATTGCGGGGGTGGTCGATAATGGTTGTCGAACCTTGAGGCTATGCTGTGGGCTGACGACCCGACGACTTCATGAAAGGATCCGTGACTGATGTTCCTGACGCGGCGGAGAGACGTGGCGGTGGCGGGCTGGGCGCTGCTGATGACGGCGGGGACGGCGCTCGGCGGGCTGCAGTCGGAGGTGCGGGGGTTCCTGGCCAAGCAGGACCTGCGGCAGACGAAGGTGGGGCTCTACTTCCAGGACCTGACCACGGACGAGGAGCTGGCGCGATTCGACCCGGACCAGCTCATGATGCCGGCGAGCAACATGAAGCTGGTGACGACGGCGGCGGCGCTGGACGTTCTCGGTCCGGACTACCTGTTCCGCACGGAGCTGCGGGTGATCGACGGGCCGGAGCTCGATCAGGTGCAGGCCACGGCCGCGACGGACCCGGCGACGACGGCGACGGGCCAGGGCATGCCCCTGAACTCGCGGCCGATCCTGGTCATCCGCGGCGGGGGCGACCCGGCGTTCGGCGACCCGGACGTGCTGGCGGAATTCGGCAAGGACATCGACTGGCTGGTCGAGGTGTGGGTCAAGGCCGTGCGGGACGCGGGGCTGACGGGCGTGAGCCGGCTGGTGGTCGACGACAACATCTTCGACCATGAGTTCGTGCACCCGTCCTGGCCGAAGGATCAACTGGACAAGTGGTACTGCGCCCAGGTGTCGGGCCTGAACTTCCACGAGAACTGCGTGTACCTGTTCCTGGCGCCGACGCGTCCGGGCGAGTCGCCGGAGGTGCGGATCCTGCCGCAGATGACGGGGCTGGTGGCGGTGAATCAGGCGCGGACGGGGCGGTCGGACACGTTCGGGGTGGGCCGGCAGCCGGGGACGAACGACTTCGTGGTGCGCGGGGAGGTCAAGAACCGCAACCGCGAGCCGGTGGCGGTGACGGTGCACGACCCGGCGATGTTCTTCGGTCAGGTGCTGGCGGACCGGCTGCGCAGGGCGGGGATCGAGGTCGGCCAGGTCGAGCGGGGTGAGGAGTCCTCGCCGCTGCCGCCGGGGCGGGTGCTGCACGCGTTCCAGACGACGATGCCGCTGATCCTGGCGCGGGCGAACAAGGACTCACGGAACCTGTACGCCGAGGCGCTGCTCAAGCGGATGGGCCAGCAGCTCACGGGCACCCCGGGTAGCTGGGCGAACGGGGCGGCGGCGGTGCGGATGTTCCTGACGGAGAACCTCGGCGCCGGGGCGGCCGCGGCGCAGGTGGCCGACGGCTCGGGCCTGAGCCGGGACGACCGCGTCACCGCGCGGATGCTCGTTCAGATCCTCGACAAGATGTACCACGACCCGCAGCGCGGGCCGCTGTTCATCCGCAGCCTGTCGGTGGCGGGCGAGGACGGCACGCTCGAGAAGCGACGGCTGCTGACGGAGAAGATGCCCGCGCTGGTGCTGGCCAAGAGCGGCTACATCCGCGGGGTGACGAACCTCAGCGGCTACCTGGTGATCCCGCCCCCGGAAGAGGCCGCGCAGGCCTCGCCGGCCGCGGCGGGGGCGAACGCCGGCACGCAGGCAGCCACCGAGCCGGCCGAGGACGTGATGGATCAGGTGAACGTGGGGCGGGTCGTGGCCTTCTCGATGCTGTTCAACGACTACCAGCCGCCGATCCAGCACTACACGGTCAAGGAGATCCAGGACAAGCTGCTGCGCCTGGTGGCCGAGAAGCTGGTCAGGGAGCAGTCGCCCCCGCCGGCGACGAGTCAGACGCCGCAGTTGGGCGGGTGAGCGGGGGGCTGGATGATCCGCCTTTCCTACCCCCCGTGAGTGGAGAACCCATGGAGCCGACAGACCGCGCATTGCTCGATCCGGTGGTCGGGGTTCTGCTGGTGATGCTGGACAACCAGGCGGCGCGGACGAGGCACGCACTCGAGGGGATCGAGGAGCGCGAGTTTCTCGCGGCGCCCGGGGGTGACTGCCATTCGGTGCAGCAGATCGGCCGGCACCTGGTCCAGCTGCGGCAGCTCCAGCTCCTGATCTTGACCGGGGGGCAGCCTGCCGGGGCCCCGCCGTTGGCGGGCTCGGCTGCGGAATTGATGGGCCAACTGACCGAGGCGACGGCGCCGGTGCGCCAGGCGATCATGACGCATGAACCGGGAGACTGGCTGAGTGCGCCCGCGTCGCCGCGGCCCGGGCCGTGGGGGAGTGACGCGACGATCGTGCGCTTCGCCCGGCCGTTCAATGACTTTACGAATCACCTCGGGGCGATCCGAGCGATCCGGCGCATCCTCGGGCGGCCGGCTCCGGGAGTCCAGTGAGGCGAATCGTCGCGGGCCCGGGCCCCGACCGACGCCGTGAGCAATGATCGAGGACGGCGGTAAACTATAGTTGAGTTGTCGGGTCCTGCCGGTCGTTTGAGCATTTCCGATTCATTCTTTTCCGCGTCCCCAGTCACCTCGCACGCGAAGGAGAATCCGCCCATGACGATCGTGAAAATCATCCTGGCCCTGCTGCTGCCCCCCGTGGCCGCGTTCCTGCAGGTCGGCGTGACCAAGCACTTCTGGATCAACTTGGTCCTGAGCCTGCTGTTCTTCGTGCCGGGGGTGATCCACGCGCTGTGGCTGGTGCTGACGGACCAGAAGTAGGTCGGCTGACAGGCGCATGGCCTGCCCATGTCGTCCGGCATGTTCTTTGAGATGATGGGGCGGGAGGAGTGCGCCTGTGGACATTGCACAGATCAAGGAAGTGGCCTGGGTGGCGGACCAGCACGTGTCTAAGCCGATCCGCGGCGTGGTGCTGGTGTTTCATGGGTTAGGCAACACGGACCTGCGCGGCGATCCGGGCACGGACGAGCTGTCTTTCCTGAGGGCCGGCGGGCTGGTGGTGTATCCCTACAGCGGGCCATGGTCGTGGATGAACCGGCAGACCAGGGCGTTCATCGACGACCTGGTCAAGAGCGTTTACGCAGCCTACAACCTCGACCCCAGCACGCCATTGATCGCCACGGGCGGGAGCATGGGCGGATTCAGCGCCCTGCTCTACTCACGCTATGCCCGCCGGACGCCCGACGCGTGCATGGCGGTGTTTCCCTGCTGCGACATCAAGCACCACTTCACCGAGCGGCCGGACCTCCCGCGCACAATCCGCTTCGCCTTTCGGGGGTATCCCGAGCCGTGGGACGAGGTGCTGGCGGAACACTCGCCCATCGAGCAGGTTGAGCACATGCCGGACATCCCCTACCTGATCTTCCACGGCGAGGCGGACAATACGGTGAGCAAGACCCACCACTCGGACCGCTTCGTGGCGGCGATGCGCAAGCTTGGCCGGCGGGTGCGCTACGTGGAGGTGCCGGGGATGGGGCACGGCACGATGATGCCGCTGGAGGTGGTCAACGAGAGGGTGGCGTTTGTGACGGGGTGTTTGAAATAAGAACGTCGGGTGGAGGTGGATCCACCCGACGTGGTGTTGCTTCTGCGCCGTCGCCATGCCGAAGCCCTAGATCCCGCCGTGGATCTCCCAGCGATCGGGGTGTTTGTAGTCGGGGCGGATGGCGGGCTTGTACTCGCGCGTCACCTGCTGGCCATCAAACTCGAAAATCACGGTGCAGGGGACGACCATGCCGCCGACGCGGGGAATCGGTTGCAGCCAGGGCTGGCCGACGGAGACGACCTTCACGAACTTCATTTTGCCGAAGATTCTCTCGATCTCCGAGGCGGGCAGACCCGAGAAAAGCCGGCCGGCCTTGGCGTAGTCCCGGGCGATCAAGGCCTCAAAGAACTCGCGGGCGACCTGCTGGGTGATCTGCTCATCGGTCATATCGCCGCGGGGCAGGCCGATGACCTGGTTGGTACGGTCGGTGCGAACTGCGTCGGCGGGCGGATTGAGCGTAAAGACGTTCGGGTCCTGCTGTGGGTCGAAGTCCAGGTATTCCATGCGATAGGCCAGATGAGACTGGCCGTCGATGATCCGGTAGCGTTCGACGGCCCGCAGGAGCTTGGTAGCCGGGGCGATGTAGCAGACGTCTTGTTGGTCGCTGCCCACGGGACTGACGAGTTGGATCATTTCGCCATCCGGCGTGGAGACGATCTTGGACTCGAGCTTGCCGGCGTCGCGGTCGCGCAGCAGGCTGGCCACCCGGGCCTGGGGGTCGAAGATGACGGAGCAGAATGCCGACGGGTTTGGCTCGTTGTCTATCAGGACGCCGTTCTTGGTCTTGAACCACACCGTGACCTTGCCCGCCTCCCAGACGACGATCTTGTGGCCGTCCTCTCCGTCGTGGGGGAAGTCCATCCTCACACGGGCCAGCGAGCCGTCCTCGGCAAATTGGGCCCAGGCCTCAGCCAATCCCTCGCCCGGGGGGTTGATCCGCACGTGCACGAAGCGCACGGCCCGGTTGGCCTCGACGGTCTGCTCCAGGGCGTAGGCCTGCACGGCGGAGTTGTTGAACATGGTGACCAGGACCACGGCCAGGACGACGGCCGCGGCGGCGGAGGTGATGCGTGTCCAGGGACTTTTCATGATCGCTCTCCAGCGATGAGTGGGTGCTTGGGGGGTGAGATCCACGGGGGACCGATCCATCGCGGCGGCCGCGTCGTCGAGGATGCGCTGGTCGAACTGGGCCGACGGCTCAGCCCGCCACTGACGGAGCTGCTTCTCGAGGTCATTCGCGGGTTTCATGGGGAGACTCCCGCCAAGAGGCTGCGTAGTTTTTCCAGGCCGTAGCGGTACCGGCTGGTGGTGGTGTTGATGGAGATCCCGAGCTGACTGCCGATCTGGCGGAAGGTCAGGTCGCCGTGCAGGTGCAGGCTGATGACCTCACGCTGCTCGTAGGGAAGCTGGGCGAGCGCCTGGGCGAGTCGGCCCGCGTCCTCGAGCTCGATGGCGTTATCGAGCGGGCCAGACGTGTCCGGCGCGACCTGAAAATCCTCGACGCCGATCGTCTGCCTACCGCGTCTTCGCTGCTCGTCCCGGGCCCGGTTGACAATGCAGGAGACGAGGTAACTGCGCAGACTGCCCCGCACGTTCAGCCGCCGGACCGCCCCGGCGAAGGTGACGAACACGTCGTGCAGGACGTCCTCAGCCGCCGCGACGTCGGCCAGGAGGAACACGGCCAGGGTCAGCAGGTCGCACTTGTAGCGGTGATAGAGACAGGCCAGCGCTTGCCTGTCCCCGTTCTTTAGCCGCGCCAAGAGGAGTTGGTCGTCGGGCATGCCTCGCCCTTTTCGGCGTTGTACGGCGTTGTCGCGTAACGCCGCGCTGCCGTCTTACCATAGAGACGCAGGAGAGGGGTGGTTTCGTCTGCCCGAGAGGCGCTTCTATCAAAAAAAACCGCCCGATAGCCAGTCGTCACTACCTCGGATTCGCCACGCGCCAGGCGATGTCCTTCTGCACGGCAGTCAGGCAGCGGTCAATTAGGCTGGCCTTTCCCTTCTGCCGGCACTGGCGAGCCAATGGCTGGATCTGCTCTTGGAGGCGGGTCATCTCGGCGGTGAACGTGGTGAGCTGGTCGCGGAGGCGGTCGAGGTAGATCGGCGGGCCGGGGTGGTCGCCGAAGAGGGGTTTGAAGTCCAGCTCGCCGCGGACGAGGGCGACGCGGGTGAAGTAGGCGCGCGCGGTTGCTGACGCTGGCGGCGCACTACTGCATGTCGGCGACGCACGATCGGTGTTGATCGATCGCCGCGGTTGATCGCTCTCATCGATCGGCGGTACGTGACATTTCCCGATCTACTAACGCCGGACTTGTTGGCGTGAGCTGTACGTTTGGCCTGATTTTCTCATGGTTTTCGCTTGACATGGCCGAGGACATGGTGTAAATCCGCGATATCGGGCTCGAAACCGCTGGTTTCTTCCCCTCTATCAAGGAGTGTGACCCATGACACGCAAGCCCATCCATCACGGAACCGTCACGCTCCGCGCGGCCTGATTGCTGAACCAGGCGTCACTCATTTAGGACATCTGATCCGGCACGGGCGGCTGCTGGCTGACCATACTCGGCCAGGAGTTATCGCTTAATCCACGCGGCGCATCGCGGCGGTGATCCAACCGGCGACGGTGGTCCCCTGCGCGGGGATCTTTCGTGCTTTCATCCACCGAATCAGGCGGCTGCGCGATTCGTTTGCCTCTGTCACAACCACCGTGGAGTCACGCGCCATGAAGGACGCGTTGGAATTGAAGCAGGACATCGTGTTTCGAACCACACTGCGCGGGCAAGAGCTGGAGTTCCACTCGACGTGGGGACTCTTCAGCCCACGTGAGATCGACGTTGGCTCACGCATGCTCGTCGAGGAAATCGAGCTTGAGCCGGGGCACCTGAGCCTCGACCTAGGCTGCGGCTATGGCGCCATCGGCATCCCCGTCGCCCGCTGCTGCCCGGCCGGTCGGGTGCACATGGTCGACAAGGACGCTGTCGCCCTGCGCTACGCCCTCCAGAACGCTCAGATTAACAACGTGAGCAACTGCCTGGTGTACGAGAGCAACGCCTTAAGCGCCGTGAAGACGCAAGGCTTCGACAACGTGATCTCCAACATCCCGGCCAACGTGGGGCGCGAGCTGCTCTACATCATCCTCAGCGACGCGTGGGATCACCTCAAGCCCGGTGGACGCCTCTACGTGGTGACCATCGCGGGCATCCGGAAGTTCATCCAACGCAACCTGACGGACGTGTTCGGGAACTACCACAAGCTCAGGCAGGGCGGGACGTACACCGTGGCCATGGCAGAGCGCACGCCATACGGTCATCGCCTCTCAGAAAGGGATAATTCATGATTGACGACGATAAGGTCCATCAGATTGTGGCTTCAAGTCAGCATGGGTATTACGAACGCGAACGTTGTCGCTTCGAGCGGGAGGGGATGCTGGGGCCAAGGATCGACGACATCTTCCGACGAGTGTGTGATCGGAAGAGTCAGGTGCTGGACATTGGCTGCGGCAATGGTCGAACGTTACTGCGCAACGCTTTGGTGTTCGGCCAAGGAGTGGGGTTGGATAACGATCCGATCCACCTTCGACTGGCCGAGGCGAACAAGGCGGAAAGCGGCGTGGGCAACGTCGAATTTGTCGAAGGACGAAACGACAATCTGCCGTTTGAAGCCAAGAGGTTCGACTTTGTGTTCTCCGAGCGCGGTCCGTTGGCGGGGGTGGATGTCAATACCTGCAACGCCCTGCGTGTCCTGCGCCGTGGGGGTGTGATCCTCGTGGAAACGCCCGGCGTGCTGTTGTATTTCGAGCCGGGGTACATCTTCGATTGGCAAACCGTGCCGCTGCACAAAATGGCGCCCACGGCCAGACTGGATGATCTGGCGGCGGTATTGGCGCGCAACGGCGTGGACGTTCAAATCGCCTCCAGCCACATCGAGCGGTTGGTTTTCGCGGACTTCTACGAGTGGCTGAAGTTCCACCTGTCAACCTGGGACTATTACCCGAACTGGCGCATTGAAAGCTGGCCGCCGACCGAGCACCTACGGCATGGCATCGACCGGTTCTTGCGCATGGTCGCGGACGACCAAGGACGGATCCACGTGACGAATCACCGCCTCTGGGTGGGTGGGGTCAAGAGGTAAACCAAGGAAAAACCTTCATGAGCATCAACGAGCTTATCTACGACGCCTACGCGGCTGAGGTATACGACCGTTACATCACGCAGACCGAAGACATTCAATTGCTGCGCCGGCTCATCGGCGGACGAGGCCCATGGCGCATCTTTGAGCCTTTCTGCGGCACGGGGCGGATGGCGATTCCCCTGGCCCTGGACGGGCACGAGGTCGTCGGCATGGACCAGTCTCAGCCTATGCTCGACCGGGCCCGGGCGAAAATCGACGAATTCGGCGAGGTGATCCGACACCGTCTGGCGCTGCATCGCGGTGACGCCGTCAGCCACCGCTGGCCGCGCGGGTTTGACCTGGTGCTGCTCGGCAGCAACTGCTTCTACGAGCTGGCCTGCCCGGAGGAGCAGGAAGCCTGCATCGTCGCGGCAGCCAAGGCGCTCAAGCCAGGCGGATATCTCTTTGTCGACAACGATCGGATGGAGGGGGAGCTCGCTGAGTCGTGGCGCGTGCCGAGCAGGCAGAAGGCCCGCTTCCCCGACGGCGTCAGTTCAGACGGCACGCACGTCCAGGGCATGACAGAGTTGATCTGGTGTGACCCAGCGGCGCGCCTGTGGCGGGCCCGCCGGATCACCGTCCTGACCTTCCCCGACGGGTCCACCAAAGAACGTGAACGCATCCAGCAGAAGCACCCCGTCAGCTTCGGCGAGGTCCAGGGCTGGTTAGACATGCACGGCTTCGTCATAGAACAGACCTTTGGGGGCCAGGACGGCCGAGCTTTTACCGAGAAGTCAACACGCGCGGTCTTCTGGGTGAGAAAGGCGGCCGTATGAATCAGCATCTCCTCCAACCAGACGATTTTCAGCTGGAGCTCATCACCGACACCGAATCCGCCGCTGCCGGGGCCTTTCGGCGGTTGGCCACGGACTACTACGCCGAGATCGGGTGCGGTGACGATGCCAATCCAGCCAAGCTCCTTAAGGGTCTGCTTGGCTGGAAAAGGCAGGATTTGTGGATAGGGCTATTCGTGC
>JADZET010000192.1 GCA_020850375.1 Phycisphaeraceae bacterium
ACAGTTCCGACGACAACACGCGCCGCATGTGGCACCTCCCGCGGCCAAGCCGCGATGGAAACACAACGACCCCTCGTCCACGAGGGACGGGAGGTCGTTGACGTCCCGCGGTACCACCCTCTTTGCCTGCTCACCGCTTGATGCGGTTCGCTGCCGCTCTTTGCGCCACGTCGGTGGCTTCCCCGGGTCACGGTGGGGCTTCCGTCGCAGCCTACACATGGTCGACGCAGGGGCCGGCCGTTTTCGGTGCGCGGCTCAGCGGGGTCTTTGGGCATCCGTCCGGCGCCGGGCTTCCACCGTCCCCGGCTCTCTATGGCTGACCTGGATGCTTACTCTTCCGCGTCACAGCCTTTGCTGAAAACATACTACCATAGATCTATCGGCACATGAGCCGGCGGGTTTTCAGCAGAATTAAAAAACCAGGTGCAGAACCTGGTTTTGGAGACAATGCAGTGGGGCCAGGGATGGTCGATCACTGCTTGTGAATCGACTCATCCACCTCATGCTTCGCCCGGATGGGGTTGAGCGGCGTCTTGATGTTCGGCGAGCCGATCGAGTAGGGGCTGCCCGGGCGCGGGGCGACATACTTCACCGCGTTGGCGATGACCTGGCGGACCTGCGGGTGGTAGTAGATGGGGAAGGTCTCGTGGCCGGGGCGGAAGTAGAACACCTTGCCCTTGCCGCGGTTCCAGCAGCAGCCGGAGCGGAAGACCTCGCCGCCCTCGAACCAGGAGATCAGGACTAGCTCGTCGGGCTGGGGGACGTCGAAGAACTCGCCGTACATCTCGACGTGGTCGATCTCGAAGTACTCACCCAGGCCCTCGACGATGGGGTGGCCGGGGTTCACGACCCAGAGGCGCTCCATCTCAGCCGCCTCGCGCCATTTCAGGCCGCAGCCGGTGCCCATGAGCTTCTTGAAGGGCTTGGCGTAGTGGCCCGAGTGCAGGACGATCAGGCCCATGCCCTCGAGGACGCGCTTGTGCACGCGGTCGGCGATCTTGTCCTCGACCTTGTGGTGAGCCATGTGGCCCCACCAGGTCAGGACGTCAGTCTCGGCCAGGACCTGCTCGGTCAGGCCGTGCTCGGGCTCGTCGAGCGTGGCGGTGCGGACGTGCACGTCGCTGCCGAGCTTCTCGCGCAGGCCGTCGGCGATGACGGCGTGGATGCCCTTGGGGTAGATCTGTTGGACGGCGGCGTTGGTCTTTTCGTGCTGGGCTTCGTTCCAGACGGTGACGCGGATGGGCATGGCGGGGCCTTGTGAAAAAAAGGTGTGGATCAGAGGGTCCATCCGTGATACCGCCGGGGGGGGCGACGTGCAAACGCCATCGGGTTTGGGTGCAAGCGGGGACGATGGGATAAGATGAACAGGCCGCGGGTGTCACGTGCGGCCCATCTGAACCTTTCCCATCCAAGACAGACAAGGATGCCATCATGACGCAGCGAGATTGGACGAAGGTGCTGACGATGCTGGTTCTACTTCTTGGCGTCGGCGCGGCCCGGGCGGACCAGCCGGCGTCCGCCGGTCAGGGCGACCTGGCGGCGGAGAACGCCCGTCTGCGGTCCCGGGTGGCCGAGCTCGAGGCCGAGGTGGCCAGGCTCCGGGCGGAGAACCAGCAGCTCCGCGTCATCGCCGGGGCTCAGACGCCCACCGATCGCGTCGAGGCTCAGAAGCAGCAGATTCTACCCCTCGCTCCGCAGGCCGAGCAGGGACGCACGGCCGCCGCCCCCGTCGTGATGGGGCAGGGCAGACTTGCCACCTCGTTCGTCACGCTCGAACGAGACAAGGGCGTTCGGGCCAAGCACTGGGTCCGGCTGATCTTCCCCGACGTCAAGAGCGGCGCCGCGCGTGGGCCGGCGACGATGACCATCACCAACTCGTTCTCGACCGGCCTCTACCAAGGGATGCCGAGCCTGACGCTGACGATCGACGGCCAGCAGGTCAGCCTCCCGGTGGCTGATTATCACTCGGAGCGGCGGGGCGGCGGCGGCCCGCGCGAGGCACGCCCGCTCTACGATGAGGTCGTGCAGGTGACGATCGAGCCCGACCTGCTCGAACGCATCGCCCACGCCCGGCGAGTCGAGCTTCAGCTCCGCCAAGCGAAGTTCCTGCTGACGCCCGACGGGCAGGCGCTGTTCCTGGCGGCCACGGACCTCATGAATAGCACCCCCGCACCCGCCCAGCCGTAATCCTCCCCGAAGTCGGACGCCGACATTCGGAGATCGGAGCCCCGACGATGAGACGCTCCAAGACCTGGTCGCTCCTTCTGGCGTTGCTCGTGCTGACGGTCTGCCCGTGGGCGTCGTCGCGCGGCCAAGAGACGCAGCCCTCGGCGGCGCAGACGCAGCCGGCGCCGCCGGTCACGCCGCAGCGCTCGCTCGGGGCGGATTTCCCCGCCGGGGCCAATGTCGCGGTGATCAAGATCGAGGGGATGATCTATGACTTCACCCTCACGAGCCTCGAGCGTCGCGTGGACCGCGCCTTGGCCCAGGGGGCAACGATCATCGTCATCGAGCTCGACACGCCCGGGGGGGTGCTGACGAGCGCGCTGCAGATCGCCAAGTACATCAAATCGTTGCAGACGCCGACGATCGCCTGGGTCAACGACGACGCCTACTCAGCCGGGGTGCTGATCGCCTCCTCGGCCGACGCGATCGTGATGGCCCCCTCCTCGGCCACGGGCGACTGCGCCCCGATCGTGCCGGGGCAGAACCTCGAACCCACCGAGCGGGCCAAGGCGCTGTCGCCCCTGCTGGCGGAGTTCCGCGACTCAGCCGACCAGAACCACTACGACTTCGCCCTCTTCCACGCGATGTGCGTGCTGGGCGTGGACGTCTACGAGGTCCGGCACAAAGAGACGGAGCAGGTCCGGCTGGTCAATCAGGTGGACTACCGCGTGATGGTGCAGGGCCTGAGCCCCAAGCTGGCCGCGTCGGGCGCGGACGGCAAGGGGTGGCTGGGTCTGGGCGGCCCGAGCGGCTCGACCCAGGCCGATCCGGGCGCGGCCCACCTGGACGTGGCCACCGAGGCCGACCGCGGGCAGTGGGACCTGGTCCGCAAGGTGCACGACGGCACGACGCTCTTAACGCTCACGCAGTCCGAGGCGGTGGAGGTGGGCCTGGCGCGGTCGGCCAAGATCCGAACGGACACGGATCTCAAGCAGTACCTGGGCGCCGCGACGGTCTTCGACGTCGAGCCGACCTGGTCCGAGGGCGTGGCGGGCTGGCTGACGTCGCCGGCGGTGCGGGCGGTGCTGATCGTCGCCCTGCTGCTCGGGGCGTATGTCGAGTTCCAGACGCCGGGGCTGGGACTGCCCGGGCTGGTGGCGGTGCTGGCGCTCGTGGCGCTGATCGGCGCGCCGTTCCTGGTCGGACTGGCGGAGATCTGGCACCTGCTGCTGGTGCTGTTGGGCTTCATCCTCCTGATGGTCGAGATCTTCGTCACGCCGGGCTTCGGCGTGCTGGGCGTCAGCGGGATCGTGATGATCATCATGGGCCTGGCGCTGGCGGTGGTGCCGTCGAGCGGCGGCGGGCCGCTGCCGATGCCGGACCCGGCGGCGCTGGATCAGCTCGAGGTCTCGGCCCTCTGGACGCTGGTGGCGATCATCGCCAGCGTGATCGGCGCGTTCTTCCTGACGAAGAATCTGCGCCGTGTCCCGGGGCTGAACCGTCTGATCCTGACCAGCCCCACGGCGTCGCAGGCCGACGCGGCGGTGCTCAGCGGCGCGGCCCTGGCGCGGACCAGCGGGGCCGACGTCGTCGGGCAGGGGGCGCTGCGGGTCGGCGAGCGCGGCGTGGCGGTCTCGCCGCTGCGGCCGGCGGGCCAGGCACGCTTCGGCGACAGGCACATCGACGTCGCCACGCCCGGGCAGTGGGTGCGGTCGGGACAGCCGGTGGTCATCACCGAGGTCGAGGGCAACCGCGTGGTCGTCGAGCCGGCCGACCCGGCGTGACGGGCCGCGCGACGCCGTCGTAACGCCTGTGACGCGCGTGAGGTCCGGATAACCTTTCGGCGCGGTTTCCCGCGAAAAACGGCAAAAAAATCCAAAGAAACCGGCTGGCCCCGGCCGATCCCATAGAGTACATCTTTGGATGTGCCGGGCGTCTCCGGCGGCGGTACGAGAGCAACTCATCACCCTTGGGCGTTACGTTTCGACGCGACGTCTTAAACTAAAGATCGTTTACCGCCACCTTCGCCCGGATTTTGAATTCTTCCCCGCCCACTCCGGCGGTGAGCATAGATTGCGATCGTCAGCGGGAGATGTTTCGACCAGGCAAGGCGCCCCAAACCGGCGATGAATCCTCGTCGATCGAACCGACGCACAACACCTGATCCGGCCCGCGTCGCCCCGGCGGCACGGGCCGTGTTGTTATGATGATAGGGTGCTGACACACCGCATCATTCCGTGCCTGGACGTGATGGCCGGCCGCGTGGTCAAGGGAGTCAACTTCCT
>JADZET010000193.1 GCA_020850375.1 Phycisphaeraceae bacterium
GCTTGCCGAAGATGTAAGGCTCCATCTTCGGGTTCCAGTTGGTCGAACGGTGACCGAAGTGAATGCCCGCTTCGATCAGGTCTTTGACCAGCGATGCCATAACCGGCTCCTAGGAGAACTCGTCCAGAGGACGCGTCTGCACCGGGCCCAGGGCGTTCGGGAACCGCCTTGTCAGGGGCCCAACGGGTCGTGAATAAAAAAGCCGGCACAGCACCGGCGACACACGCCGCCCGCCGCCGTCGGCCGCCCGGAGTGGTCCTGACGGCCACCCAGGCGAACGCACAAACCTCGCCCACGGCGGGTGGGAACGACTCAACTTCCCGAACCGACTATTGTAACGCCAGCCCGCCGGGCTGCAAATCGTTTGCCCGCCGGGCCTGGCCCGAGATTTCCCCCCTGCCGACGCCTCGACACCCCCCGCCGACGCCCCCCGCCCCCACTACCGCCTCCCCGCCGTCTCGGCCCCCTGCCCAGCCGACGAACCGCTCCCGTTGCCCGGGCCCGCCTCGCTCCCCCGCGGCTCGATCGGCGTCTTCGACGGGTCGTCCGCCCCGAGCTTGTGCAGGATCACCTGCTGCTGCCCCAGCTTGTACGCCATCACCATCACGAACGCGAAGAACACCATGAACACCGCCAGCACGTACCGCGCCCGCAGGAAGATCATCCCCACCCCCAGGCACGCGAACACGAAACCGATCCCGTAGATGATCAGCACCGTGAGCTTCACGCTCAGGTTCGGACCGAGCCGCAGGTTCTTCACCGCCCGCAGGACCTGGTGGTGCAGGTGCTGGTTGTCCGGGCTGAACAGCGGCTGGCCCTTGAGCTTCCGCCGCACGATCGCCAGCGTCGTGTCCGTGATCGGCACCCCGAACACGATCAGCGCCGCCAGCACCAGGAACGGCCCCATCAGGTCCGCGTGCACGAACAGCAGAATCGTCGACGTGCACAGGTACCCCAGCAGCAGCGACCCCGCGTCCCCCATGAAAATATTCGCCGGGTTGAAGTTGTAAGGCAGGAACCCCATCAAGGCCCCCAGCACCGCCAGGCACATCACCACCCGCACCGGGTCGTACAGCCGATTCGCGTTGGCCAGCTCCGTCGGCCCCCCGGCCATCCCCGCGTGCACCGACACGTACACCGCGATGACCAGGAACCCCCCCATCGCGATCGCCGACACCCCGCTCGCCAACCCGTCCAGACCGTCGAGCAGGTTCACCGAGTTGCACCCGCCCAGCACGAACATCGCGATGATCGCCGTCCCCAGCACGTACGCCGGCCAGTAAGGGATGTCCAGCCCCATCGTCGCCATCACCAGCGTCACCAGCTTCGCCCCGAGCATCTCCGAGCCCACCTTCTGGCTCGCCAGACAACCCGCCGCCATCAGCTGCCCCCCGATCTTCGCCAGCGGCGTCACCCCCCAGATGTCGTCCACCAGACCCGTCACCAGGATGATCGACGCCCCGAGCAGGATCTCGATCGGGAACGCCACGTGCGCGCTCAGCGGCATCTGCGGCGACGACAGGAACAGGCACAGCGACACCCCCGCCATCCACCCCAGGTAGAGCGCCACACCCCCCAGGTACGCCACCGGCTGAAGGTGCGCCTTGCGCTTGTGGTCCGGCCAGTCCACGACCCCGTTGGCGATCGCCAGACGACGCATCATCGGCGTGGCCAGGAAGCTGACCACGAACGCCGCGAAGAACACCCCCATGTAGGGCGACAGCACCGGGTCGAGATGACCCGAGGCGATGTCCATCCAGTTCTCTGTGAGTGCGGGATCCATGCGCTGTCTACCGCCATCCCCCGGCCACGGCCGACGACCCGACCACCGGACCGACTAGGCCTTGTCGTCCGGCGCGGCGGCCGATCCCACCCCCACCGCCGCCCCGCCGCCCTCGCCGCCCGAGACCGTGCGCCCGACGCCGATCGCCACCCCCGCCGGCGACTGACGGTAGCGGTAGAAGGCCTCGAAGTTCTCCTTGAAGTACCCGCCGACGTCCGCACGCGCCCGGTTCAGCAGCAGCCCCAACACCTCCGCCTTGCCGCCCTCGAGCTCGCGCAGCGCCCGGCTGACCATCCCTCGCTTGTCCACCATCGCTCGCACCACCAGCAGCACCGCGTCCGCCGCCCGCGCGATCATCCGCGCCTCGCTCGTCACCAGCGCCGGCGGCGCGTCGATCAGGATCAGGTCGTACTGCCCGGCCGCCTCGGCCAGCAACTGACCGAACGCCGGCCGCTCGAGCAGCTCCGGCTCCGACACGTCCCCCGCCGTCAGCACGTCCACCGGCGTGTCCGACGCATGCCCCACCGCCGCGGCCAGCGTCGACGTCCCCTTGAGCACCGCCGCCAGCGTCCCGCCCCCGGCCACACGCAACGCCCGCCTCTGACCCGGGCGACGGAAGTTCGCGTCGATCACCAGCACCTTCCGACCCCGCGCCGCCACCCCCGAGGCCAGACCCGCCACCAGCGTCGTGGCGCCCGACTGCGCCTGCACCGACGTGACCAGCAGCGACCTGTGCCCCGCCTTGTCCATCAACCGCTCGATCGCCGTCCGCGCCTGACGCAGCGACTCGGCCATCAGACCGTCCGGCTCGCGGATGAACGCCTGCTCCACCGACACCGTCGACGACGGGTCCTCCGCCGAGTCCGGGATCACCCCCACCAGCTTGCCCTTGGGCAACAGCCCCACGTCCGACGGCGACTTGAACCGCTGGTCGATCATCTCACGCAGGAACAGGAACCCCGCCACCGCGCCGACCATCACCATCGTCACCAGCGGGATCACCACGTAGTACAGCGGGAAGATCAGCTCGGGGTCGTCCGCCGGGTACGACCGACGCACGATGATGCTGTCGGGCCGGTCCGCCGTCAGGCGGATGTTCGACACCGCCATGTCCAGGTCTTTCAGACGCGCCCGCTCGTCCGCCTCGTTCTGGATCAGCTGGTGGTACTCCTGCAGCACCGCGTTGATGTCCTTGACCTCGGCCGCGACCTTCTCCTTGGCCGACTGCAGGTCCGCCAGCTGCTTCTCGTACGCCGCCATCCCGTTGGACATCTGCTCGAGCTCCGCCTGCTGCCTCTGACGCAGCTGACGCTCCTTCTCCCGCTGCAGCTCACGCTCGACCTCCATCGCCCGACGCTCGAGGTCCTTCACCCGCCGGTGGTTGGGGCCGAAGCTCGCCGCCATCACCGCCATCTCCTCGCGGATCAGCCGAACCTTGTCCTCGCGGGCCTGGATCAACGGGTCCCGCCGCACCTCGGCCATGGCCGACGGGTCGTCGATGACCTCGCCCTGCTCCTGCGCCCTGCGCAGCCGATCGAGCGTCTGGCGGCCGGCGATGACCTGTGGCTCGATCTCCGCGATCTGCTCCGTCAGCGCCTGGTTGCGGATCATCGCATCGTTCAGCCCCGGCTCGAGCGACTGCACGTTGCGGTCGAGCGTGAACCGGCGGATCTGCGTCTGGATGTTCTGCAGGCCCGCCTGACGCTCCGTGCGCTCGCGCACCAGGGCCCGACGCACACCGTTGGTCTCGTTCATCGTGTCGTTCTGCTTGCGGTCCAGGTACACGTTGACGATGGTGTCGAGGATGCGCGGCGCCTCGTCCTTGATCGGCGACCGGAAGCTCAGCACGATGCTCAGCGAGTCACGCTCAGCGATCGTCGTGAGGTTGTCGAGCATCTGCTCCCGCGCATTGGCGATGTCCGGGTTCTGCGGGTCGCTGCCCGCGTACCGGCGGAACCAGGCCGTGTCGCGCAGATTATTCAACGCCCCGTCGACGACCCCGTTCGACCGGATCGCCCCGATCTCGGTGCGCTTCAGGGCCTCGATGTACTGCATCTGCCCCCCCATGCCGCCCCCGCCGGTCGTGTCGAGCGCGCTGATCGGCGGGTTCTCGATCCGCAGCACCGAGACCGTCTCGAACCGCGGCATCGTCTTGGCCAGCGCGAACCACAGGATCCCGCCCAGCAGCACACCCGCCGCCGCCGTCAGCACCAGCAAGTTGATGTGACGACGCAACAGCTTCACCGGATCAACCGGTGTGAATTTCCCGGGCCCGGCCGGCGCCACGGGGGCCGGACCAGCCATGGGGCGTGGAGGATTCATGCTCATGGACACACCTTCAATTATTCATCGGAGCCAGGGGGGCGAGTTGGGATTCTATCAATTTCAGCAGCTCCTGATCGCCGCCCTGCTGGGCCA
Source organism: Phycisphaeraceae bacterium (assembly GCA_020850375.1). The sequence goes on from JADZET010000193.1 coordinate 4,202, forward strand.
GGTTCCGCGCCGCCTCGAACTGCTCGCGCGCCGGCAGCGACTGGCCCTGCTCCAGAAAGATCAGCCCCAGATGGTAGGCCGTGTAAGGCGTCGGCCTGATCCGCGCCGCCCGCAGGAGCGTCTCCTTGCCCTCGTTGGCCTGCCCCGACTTGTACTGGGCCCAGCCCAGCGTGTCGAGGATCTCGGGGTTGCGCGGGTCCAGGCTCGACGCCTGCTGCGCGTACGGGAGCGCCTCCTTCGCCCGCCCGAGCTTGTCCGCCAGCACGAACGCCAGGTTGTTCAATGACTCGACGTCGGTCGGGTTGTTCTTGATCAGCGCACGCAGGCTCTCGACCGCCGCGTCGTTCAGCCCCGCCTGGATCTGACCGATCGCCAAGAGACGCTGCGCCATGCCCGACATCGGCGACTCGGCCGGGATCATCCCCCGCGCCCGGGTCACACGCTCGACCGCCTCGCCCGGACGACCCGCGCCGATCTCGATGCTCGCGATCATCAGCTCGACCGCCGCCGGCGCCCGGAATCCCTCCTCCATCTCCGTCAACGCCGCGATCGCCGACTCCGCACCCAGCGCCCCGACCATCTGGTCCGCCACCGCCTGGAGCTGCTGCATCTGCGTGCTCTGCTCGATCGCCTGACCGAACGCCTCGCGGGCCGGCCCCGCCTGCCCGACCCCCACCAGCGCCCGGCCTCGCAACGCCAGCAGGTACGGCTGACGGCTCACCCCCGCCTGCTGCTGGTCCAGCAGCGACAACGCCGCCTGATGCCGGTTGTTCTGCACCATCGCCTGCACCACCGCCGCCAGCGTCGACGGCGACGGCGCCAGGCTGAACGCCGACTGCAGGTGCGTCAGCGCCTCGTCGATCTGACCCTGCGCCAACGCCAGCGTCGCACGCCACTGCGGCCACGTCGGGTCCGTCGGGAACAACGCCGCCGACTGGTCGATGAACTGCCGCAACTGCGGGTACTGCTTGTCCTGAAGCATCAGGCTCGCCAGCGTCACCCGCGCCTGCACGTACTCGGGCGAACGCTCGATCATCTCGCGCAGCTGCCGTTGCGCCTCCTGACGCTCGTCACGCCGCAGGTGCAGGCCCACCAACAGCTCACGCGCCTGGGCCAGGTTCGGGTCCAGCGTCAACGCCTGGTTCAGGTCCGCCAGCACCTGCGCGTCCTGCGTCGGGTCCGACTGCAGCAGCCCCGCTCGCTTGACGTACCCCACCGCGTTGCGCGGGCCGAGCTCGATGGCCTTGCCGAACGCCGACAACGCCGCCGCCCGCTGACCCGACGCCTCGTCCATGTCCCCACGCAAGAGCGCCGCGCCCGACTGCGACTGCGCGATCGACCCCCGCAGAAGCTGCGTCCGCGCGTCCTCCCCCACGTCCCGCACAAGCTCCGCCAGCAGCAACGACGCCTCGTCGAGCTGCCCTCCTCGCGTCAGCGTCTCGATGTACCGCAGCGTCACCCGCGCGTCCTTGGGCTGCTTCTCGTGCAGCTTCTTGTACAGCTCCGCCGCCTCGCGGTCCCGCTGACGCGAAAAGAGCGTGTCCGCCCACTCCCGCGTCGCCAGCTGCCGCGCGTCCTCGAGGCCGATCGCCTGCTGGTACGCCTGGCTCGCCTGATCCAGCGCGTTGATCCGCACCATGAACCGACCCAGCATCATCCAGTCCGCGGCCGTCGCCTTCTCCCCGAGCTCCTGCACGTAACGGACCAGGATGTCCTGCGCCGCACGCACCTGCCTCGCCTCGTAACGCACCATCGCCGCGGTCATCACGTTCTGCCTCGTCCGGCCCTCCTCCTCGACCACCGTGTCGATCGCCGCGAACGCCGCCCCCGCCTGACCGAGCTGGGCCTGGAGCATCGCCAGCGACCGACGGTTCTCGTAGTACCGCGGCTGATCCGCCGCCAGCTTCAGACGCTGACGCAGCACCTCCTGCTTGTCCCCGTAACGCTCCTGCAACCCCAGCACCAGCGACTGAAGGTCCAGGTTCTCGGGGTCCATCCTCACCGCCGTCTCGAGCGTCGCCAGCGCCTGGTCGTTCTGGCCCCGCGCCGCCTGGATGCTCGCCAGCCCGCGCAGCGCCGCGACGTTGTCCGGCCTCTGGTCGATCGCCCGCTTGTACGCTTCGACCGCCGCCTCGAGCTCGCCCGCCGCCTGGTGCGCTCGGGCCAGGATCTGCCACCCGTCGGAGTAGATCGGACGCATCTTGAGCGCCTGCCGGAACATCCCGATCGCCTTGGGGTAATCCTCCTGATGCAGGTGGATCTGCCCCTGGAAAAACCGTCCCTCCGCACCGTCGAGGTTCAACTGACCCGCCTGATCCGCCAGCTTCTGCGCCACGGCCATGTCGTCATCCGCCAGCGCCTGCTGGAACTGCTCGTGGATCACCACCCCGTGCTCGGGCTTGAGACGCGCCGCCTCCGACAGCTCCGCACGCGCCTCCTCCGCCTTGCCCTGGCTCTGGAACATGCGATAACGCGCCATCCGCCACTGGAACGGGTCCTCCTCCTTGACCTCCTCCATCATCTTTTCCATCACCGACGACATCGCCTCCGGACCGGACACCTGGGCCTGCAGCAGCTCCACCGCCTGCGTGGACAAGCCCGCCTCCCCCGACCGCGCGATCAACGCCCTGGCCTGCTCCGGGTCCGGCGTCAGGCTCAGCAGCAGACGCAGCGTCTCGGGGTCCGACGCGTCCTCCGCGAACAACTGGTCCAGCAGCTCGCGGGCACGCTCGGGCTTCTTGGCCAGGATGTACATGCTCGCCAGCCCCAGCTTCAACTGGCGGTTCTCACGCCAGTTCATCGACTCGAAGATCGTGATCGCCCGGTCGTAATTCCCCTGCCGCGTCGCCAGCACCGCCCCCAGACGAAGCGCCTCGCCGTCCCGCGGGTCCTTCTCCAGAAGACGCTGGATCTGCGTCTGCGCCTGGTCCAGCTGGTTCGTCCGCAGGTAGATCCGCGCCAGCGACCGCCGGTGCACCGACAGCTCCGGGTTGAGCTCGAGCACCCGCTGAAGCTTCGCCGCCGCGTCCCCGAGCTGGTTGATCTTCTCGCTCGCCGACGCCGCCATCAGCAGCACCTCGATGTCGGCGTTGTTGACCATGTTCGACGCGTCGTTGAGCAGACGCGACGCGTCGGCCAGCCGATTCTCCAGGTACGCCAGCTTCCCCTGCAGGCGCAGCGTCCCGTAGGCGCTCGGCTGCGCTTGAACCAGTTCCTGCACCAGCGGACGCGCCCGATCGATCGCCTCATGCATCGTCGCCTCGTCGCTGCCCGTCGCACGCCCCGCCTTGGTCAGCAGAAGATCCGCCAGCTCGTACGTCGCCGTCGCCTTCTGCGACGCGAGCACCTGCGCCTGGATCGGGTGCAACTGCCCCTGGTAGTCCCTCGCCGACGCGAACGCCGCCAACGCCCCGTCCGTGTCCTCGAGGCTCTTGCGCACCCCCCCGAGCATCAGCTTCAACGGCAGGCTGTCCGGCCACCGCTCGATCGCCACGGCCAGCACACCCGCCGCCCGCTGGTACCCCCGCTGCACCTGCCGGCCCTCCTCCGTGGCCACCATCTGGCGGTCCACCACCGGCAGCAGCATCACCAACTGCTGCACCAGCTCCAGGTCCTCGTCCCCGAGACCCCCCTCCAGCGACTTCTCCAGCTCCGTCGCCAGCGCCCCGGCCTCGTCCATCTGACGAAGGCTCACCAGAACCATCGCGTGGTACGCCTGCGCCCTGGGGTCCTGCGGCCGGCGGGCCAGCAGGCCGCCCGTCAAATCCTTGGCCGTCTCACGCGCCTTGGCGATCTCCTCCGACATCGCCCCGGCACGCTCGAGCTCCCGGGCCTCGAGCAGGTTCCACAACGCCAGGTAGTACGTCGCCTCGACGTCGTCCGGATCCTTCGCCAGCACCGCCGACAGGTCCTTCTGGGCCTGCTGACGCTCGTCGAGGTTCAGGTTCAGCTCCCGCATCCGGTTGACCTGGGCCATCCCCCGGTAACGCCACGCCGCCTGCTCGTCGTGGTGCTTGGCCAGACGCGCCTCCGCCTCCGTGTGGATCGTCGTCCAGTATCCCAGACCTCCCCCCGCCACCTTCGCCGCACGCTCGCAGTAGTCCATGAACCGGCTGAACGCCGCGCTGTCGTCCGGACGCACGTTGATCGCCTGCTTGAGCCAGCTCAGCGTGTTGCGGATCGTCTCCTGCGCCTCGTACGCGTCGGACGTCTTGAGCTTGTCCATCGCGTCGACGTACGCGATGATCCACTCGTAGTTGTTCGGCTTCTTGTGCACCACTCGGTCGTACAGCTCCAGGGCGTCGGCCAGCTGACCCGAACGCTCGAGCTCCTGCGCCTTGGCGAAGTTGTCCGCCTCGTTCTGCAGCAGACGCATCGCCCCCGCCACCCCCGCGGCGATCACCAGCAGGACGATGATCAGGATGGTCACGAATCGTGTGTTGACGCGGGCTGGCATGCCGAATCTCCTGTGTGTGCGGGCTCACCGCGACGTCGCGGTCGCGCTCCCGAGCCGGTCATATTGCCCCGAAGTCACCGCGCGCCAGTCCGGCAGCGCCGTCATGATCTCCGGGAGCATCAGCGAGAGGAACGACTCCGCACGCGCCACCGCGCGCTCCGGGTCGCCCACCTGATACGCCTGAACCTCCACCTTCGCGTGGTAGCTGTAACGGTCCGTCGGGTCGAACGCCGAACGACGCACGTCGTTGGGCGAGCCGAAGTACTTGCCGTTGGCCACGAAGAAATAGATCGCGTTCGACCTCACGTCCGGCCGGCTCGGATCGCCGAACGTGAACACCGTCGACGGGATCTCCAACCCGGGCAGGAACGCGCCACCCGTCGCCGCCACCCGCGTCGACAGCTGCGAGTCCGCCAAGTACCCGCCCTCCGTCGCCCGGTACTGCGGACCGGACAGCTTGAGCGTCCGCGCCGTCGTGCCGATCGGACGAACGCCCCCCGCCACGAAGCAGCGGTCCGGAACGTGCGGCACCGTGTCCGGCGTCCCCGTGTAGTACGTCACGTGCAGCACCAGCAGGCTCCCCGCCACGTTCGGCTCGCTCTCGTCCATGTACTGACGCACCAGGTACTCCTCCGTCCCGAGCGTCTTGACGATGTCCGCCGGCAGCGGCCCCTCCTCACGCACCATCCTCCACGTCCCGACCTGCTGCGGAAGATTCCGCAACGCCGTCCGTAGCTCCAGCGGCTGCTTGACCAGCACCAGACGCGTCGCCGCCGTCACCTGGTTCAGACCCAGGAAGCATGTCACGATCGCCGCGCCCGACACCGCCATCGCCCGCACCGGCAGCCCGCGCCCCAGCACACGCTCCGGACGCAGATGCCGACCGATCCCCCAGAAAACCCCCGCCATGCCCGCCACGCTCAGACCGATCAACGCCCCCGCGCCCCGCGCGCTCAGCCAGGGACCAAAGATCGCCTCCGGACGCCAGTACCCCCACGCCAGCGTGTACAACAAGCTCGTCAACGCCCCCGCCGCGACACCCAAAACCACCCCCACGCCCAGACCGCGGATCAGCCTCCCGCCCCCCCCCAGGTCCCCGTGGTGGCACACCGACAACGCCTGCTCCTGCCCCCACGCCTCACCCGACCGCGCGCGATCCCACCGCTCCTCACGGATCACCACGTGGTCCAGGATCCAACCCACCAGCATGCACAGCAGCGCCGCCGGGATCAGCATCAGCATCCCGATCAACAGGTGCACGTCCCCCTGCGCCAGCTCCGGGTTCACCTTCGCGTACAGGATCCCCAGCACCGTCACCCGTCCGACATTGACCAGCACCGCGATCGGCAGCGTCAACGCCAGCATGATCAGCCGTTGCCACCAAGGCCGCGGCGTGATGAACGCGATCGCCACCCCCAACGCCACGAACGCCATCAGCATCCGCAGCCCCGAGCACGCCTCGGCCACGTTCAGCGGCGGTCGCAGCAGCTTCCCGTCGACCCACAGGTCGATCGTCGAGCCACGCACCGCCGCCTCCATATCCAGCACCAGGCCCAGGATGCTCAGCACCAGCGCCGACGACTGCGCCGCGATCAGCTGCAGCTTCCACGCCACCGCGTCCCACACCCGGTCCGAGATCTTGACCGAGAACACCAGGTACGCGATCGGGAACCACACCAACCCCATCATCCGCGGGCCGACCAGGAACAGCACCAGCCCGAACAACGCCAGCACCATGCTAAAGCCCTGGAACATGTCGTTCCGGCCAGGATAGATCCACAGGATGTAGCTCATGATCCCCGCCAGCATCACCGCCAGCCCCGGCAGGTACACCCGCCGCCCCGTCCGACGGATCTCCGCCGACCTCAGCCGCAGGAAGTAAAGGCTGAAGAACGGGATCACCAGCACGTGCGCCCAGTCCGCATTGACCTCGAACATTGCCAGACGCTTGATCGCCAGCCACAACTCCGACTTGCGCGTGTCCGTCACCACCCGCAGCAGGTGGTAGAAGTACGCGCTGAACAAGACCACGAACGCCGCACCCAGCAGGCCCCCGCTGACCCAACCCACCCACGACGGCAGACGGGCTTGCCTCACGCAAGGCTCAACAGTGTCGACGGTTGGGGTGCTGTTCATCCGCGCCTGCGCAGGGAAAATAAGCTGGGCAATTTAGGGACCGCGTCGGACAATAACCTCTTCTACGCTCGCCAAGGCGAGTGAGTTCTGAGTTTTATCGTCAAGATACCCCTGTCTCTGGAACCCCGATCAGCCCTCGGCTGATCAACTCCCGGGCGGGGCCCCAAAAACATCGTTCCCGAAGTTCCGGTCCAGCAGGAAGCCGAAGCCGTACGACACCCTAAACCCGCTCCGCACCACCTGCAGGGGGAAGGCGAAGAAGTTCGTCCCGAAGATCACCTGATCGTTGGGCTTGAGGAACAGGTCAGGCTGCGTCCCATTGTAGATCGAACGCAGGTTGATCCTCACCCACGCCTCGCGGTCCTTGTCGATCCGCCGGATCAGGTCCACACGCTCCGGGATCGCCAACGCCCCGAGGCCCCCCGCCGCCGCCACCAGGTTCTTGATCGTCAGGTCCCCGTCGCCGGGCAGGCCGTACGTCCCCGGCCGAGCGATCTGACCCTCGACGTAAACGTTGCCCAACGCCGGCGGAGGCACGCGAATAATGTCCCCCGGACGGATCACCACGTTGTACCGCATGTCCCCCGCGATCAGCTTGTCATACGGGATCTGGATGATCCGCTGCGTCAGCACCGCCTGCCTGGGCGACTCCGCCTCCGGCATCGCCTCAGCCGCCCCCTCCGCCGCCGCCGGGGCCATCTCCGCCGACGCCGCGGGCGCCTCACCCGACGGCTGCTGAGCCGCCGGCGCCTGCACCCACTTGCCGCCGACGTTCACCCACGCCCCGCCCTCAGCCGACGGCTGCTCGAGCGTCGACTCGATCATCTCCGGCGCCGGCTGCGTCTCGACCGACGGCTCGGTCGCCGCCGCCGGCGGGCCCTGGTCCACGCCCGCCAGCAAATCGTCGATCAGCTCGCTCGTCGCCTTCTCCGTCTGCGCCGACGTCTGCGGCGCGGGCGGCATCTGCGAGGGCTGCTCCGCCGCGTCGGCCGCCGGCGACGGCTGCTTGTACAACGCCACCTGACGGTAAACGTAAATCGTCTTGATGTTCCCCGGAATCCCCTGCGACAACGCGATCGCGTCCATCAGCCTGAAGTCGTCCTTGATGATCGAGAACGTCCCGAACGCCGTCCCCCCATATCGCGGCTCGCCCACGATGCTGTACGTGTTCTGACGCGGCTCCTGCACCACCACGCTCACCGTCGGGTCGTGCAGCACGTCCTTGCGCTGCAGCACGTCGATGATCTCGTCCTCCAGCTCCGTCGGCGACTTGCCCGCCGACACCACCGTCCCGATCACCGGCAGCCGGATCTGCCCGAGGTTGTTCACCCGGCGGGTCTGCACCGCCTCAACGTTCTCCTGGATCAGCTCGAACACCGTCACCGTCAGCAGGTCGCCCGGACCGATCACGTACTCCCTGACCTCCGGCACCAGGTCCTCCGGCTGCACCTCGCTCAGCCCCGCCGGCTGGATCTGAGGCTCGTCGATCACGTCCAGCTGGTTGAGGATCGGCAGGATCGTCGGCGTCCGCTCGAAACGCCCCACGGCCGAGGAGTCCATGAATGAATCCATCTCGCAGCCGCCCACCCCCGTCAGCAACGCCGCCAGACCGCATGCCCCCGCCAGCCATGCCCTCTTCAGCCGTCCCGCGTGAGACTGTTGCACGATGTGCACTCCTGCCCGTGAGATTGGACCCTGGACACCGACACTCCACCCCGCCGCTGCGCAGCGCGGGCCGATCACGTATGTTACACGCCCCAGCCATTTTTCGCAGCCGTCGCAAGCGGTTGTCCACCACGACGATGCGCCGGTCCGCCGGGGCCCGCACTGTTTATTAATCCTAGCATCGGCTCATGGCCCCGGCCCCCTTAGACCCGTCCCGACACCAAGGTTACCGGCCCCCTCATAAAACCCCCCCTCACGACGTCCCCGTTTGCCCCCCAGCCACCCCCACGCCACAATGCCCCCCGCATGCCCCAACGCATCACCATCATCGGCGACGGCTCCATGGCCACCGTCTGCGCCCTGCTCCTCGAGGGCCGAGGCCACCAGGTCACCCTCTGGGGGGCCTTCCAAGACCACGTCGCCGAGGTCATCCAGACCCGCCAGAACCGCAGGTATCTGCCCGGTTACCGCATCCCCGAGTCCATCCGACTCACCGCCGACGACCGCGAAGCCCTCGCCGGCGCCGACCTGATCGTCTCCGCCATCCCCACCCAGTTCATCCGCTCCGCCTGGCAACGACTCGCCCCCCACGCCCCCCGGGGCACCCCCATCGCCTCGGTCGCCAAGGGCATCGAGAACCATACGCTCCTCCGCCCCACCCAGATCATCGCCGACGTCCTTCTTCAGGCCGGCAAGTCCGATCATCCCGACGCCCCCGCCCGACCCCTCGCCGCCATCTCCGGACCCTCCGTCGCCGGCGAACTCGCCCGATGCCTCCCCGCCACCGTCTGCGCCGCCTCCGACGACGAAGCCTTCGCCCGCTCACTCCAGGAGACCTTCACCACCCACTGGTTCCGCGTCTACACCAACACCGACCTCCTGGGCGTCGAGCTCGCCGGCGCCACCAAGAACGTCATCGCCGTCGCCGCCGGCATCCTCGACGGACTCCAGGCCGGCAACAACGCCAAGAGCGCCCTGCTCTCTCGAGGCCTCGCCGAGATCACCCGCCTCGGTTCCGCCATGGGCGCCCGCCCCGAGACCTTCTTCGGCGTCGCCGGCGTCGGCGACCTGGCCACCACCTGCTTCTCCCCCACCGGCCGCAACCGAACCTGCGGCGAATTGCTCGGAAAAGGCCGGAAATTACAGGAAGTTCTGGATTCGATCCCCGGGGTCGTCGAGGGCGTCCCGACCACCAAGGCCGTCGTCGCCCTCGCCGAACGCTACAAGGTCGACATGCCCATCACCCGCGCCGTCAATCAGGTCCTCTTCGAAGGCCTCGACCCCCTCGAGGGCA
>JADZET010000194.1 GCA_020850375.1 Phycisphaeraceae bacterium
ACGCGGGCAACAACATCGCCAACGCCAACACCCTGGCCTACAAGTCCACCGCCATGCACTTCCAGACCCAGGTCTCCCAGATGATACGCTCCGCCGCCGGGCCCTCGCCCACCACCGGCGGACGCAATCCCACCCAGGTCGGCATGGGCGTCACCGTCGGCTCGACCACCCGCAACTTCACCACCGGCAGCGGACAGCCCACCGGCGTCGACACCAACATGGCCATCAGCGGCGACGGCTTCTTCGCCATCGACGTCAACGGCTCGTTGCGCTACACCCGGGCCGGCGACTTCACCCGCGACCCGGCCGACAACCTCGTCAACGCCGACGGCAACCGCCTCCAGGGCTTCGGCATCGACGAGAACTTCAACATCGTCCAGGGCGTCCTGTCGGACATCACCATTCCCTTGAACAAGCTGACCATCGCTCAGGCCACGACCAGGGTGACCCTCGCTGGGACGCTGGACATCAACGGCGACGCCACCACGCAGGGCTCGCTCAATACCTCGGACGCACTCTACTCCGACTCGGCGGGCACCATCGCCGCCACCACGGCCACGGCCCTGACGAGCCTCTACACCACCGCGGGTGGCGCCACCCCGCGCTTCGCCGCCGGCGACGTCATCACCGTCTCGGGCGTCCAGAAGGGCCTGGACGGCGAGGAGAACCGCACCCTCTCGACCTACACCTTCGAGGTCGGCGCCTCGAACACCACCGGCTCGGACGACAACGGCACGACCCTCCAGGACTTCCTGGACTTCCTCGATGAGATCACCGGCATCGACAACGGCCAGGGCGACGGCGCCGGCGTCACCGTCAACGCCTCGGGCCAGATCGTCGTCCAGGGCAACATGGGCACCCTCAACGACCTGACCTTCGGCGACAACAGCGTCGGCGTCGGCTCGACCGCCAGCTTCGGATGGACCAAGGCCCAGCAGGCCGACGGCGAGTCCATCCGCACCACCGTCCGCGTCTACGACAGCCTCGGCTCGGCCGTCGACGTCGAGATAACCCTCACCCTGGCCAGCAAGGACAACAACGGCACCCACTGGCGCTACTATGTCCACGCCAACGACGATACCTCCCTCGACACGTTCGTGGACGGCGGCACCCTCGACTTCGACATCAACGGCAAATTCGCCGCAACCTCCGCGGGCACCTTCATCATCGACCGCGACAACACCGGCTCGGGCACGCCCCTGACCATCGCCCTGGGCTTCGATCCTCACATCCAGGCCAGCGATCTGGAGCAGGGCAACGCCTCCTCCAATTTCAACGGCGACGCCGACGGCTCGCCCGTGGGCGTGCTGACGTCCTTCGAGATCAGCTCCGACGGCGTGATCCTCGGCAAGTTCAACAACCGCATCGACAAGAAGCTCGGCCAGGTCGTGCTGGCGATGTTCTCCAACAACGCCGGCATGGTCGAGGAGGGCCACAACGTCTACAACGCCTCGCTCAACTCCGGCCAGCCCATCTTCACCGCCCCGACCCAGTTCGGCGCCGGCAGCATCAGCCAGAGCCAGGTCGAGATGTCCAACGTCGACCTCTCCAACGAGTTCATCAACCTGATCAACGCCTCGACCGGCTACTCCGCCGCCTCCCGCGTGATCAACACCACCAACCAGCTCATGCAGGAGCTGCTCGCCTCCGTCCGGTAAGGACGCCGGACCCGCAGGCCATGACACCCTCCCGCACCAGGTGCCCGCATGATCGCCCTGACGCGACTGAACGGAAAAAAGTTCGTCCTCAACGCCGACCTCATCCGCACCGTCGAGGAGGTCCCGGACACGACCATCACCCTGCTCGGCGGCGACCACGTGATCGTCCGTGAGAGCATGCGCGAGGTCGTGGGCCTGGCGGTCGATTACGGCCGCTCCCTCCGTCGCCTGATGCCCGTCACCTGACGCTGCCCCGGGGGGGCATGAATCGGGTTCGCGCTCCGCACTCGGCGCCGGACCAGCACCTCTACGCGGACGACGTTCTCTCAAATCCCACGGCCGCGCGGGCCGATAAAAACTCAGTGGATCGATCCCACTGCTGCGGGGCGGTACGATGGATATTGGACTGCTGTTCGGCATTCTCGGCACATGGGTGCTGATCGTCTGGGCGTTGATGTCTGGAGGCAGCATCACCGCCTACTATGACTTCGCCAGCGTCGTGCTGGTCATCGGAGGCACCTTCACCCTCGTCTTCTTCTGCTACCCCGCCCGCAACGTCACCCGGTTCTTCTCCATCTTCCGCACCGCCCTGTTCCACAAGGCCCAGTCCAACGACAAGCTCATCGAGGACCTGGTCTCCTACGCCGAGATGGCCCGCCGGGACGGCATCCTCAGCCTCGAAAACGTCACCAAGGACATCGACGATCGCTTCATCGTCCGCGGCATCCAGATGGCCGTCGACGGCACCGACCCCGAGCTCATCGAGGCGATCATGAACGCCGAGCTCGACAGCCTCGTCGAGCGCCACGACATCGGCAAGGCCGTCTTCGACGGGATCGGCAAGTACGCCCCGGCCATGGGCATGATCGGCACCCTCGTCGGCCTGGTCATCATGCTCAAGAACCTTGACGACCCCAAGAAGATCGGCCCCGGCATGGCCGTGGCCATCCTCACCACCCTCTACGGCGCCGTGATCGCTAATGCCTTCGCACTGCCCCTCTCCGACCGCTTGGCCAAGCGATCCGCCGAGGAAGTCCTGCGAAAAACCATCATCGTCAAGGCCGTTATGGCCATCCAGTCCGGCGACAACCCCCGCATCGTCGAGCAGAAACTCCGCACCTTCCTGCCCCCCGATGCCCGCAAGCCCGAGGCCGAGCAGGAGCAAAAAGCCGCCTGACCCCCCCCGGAAGTTTTGATCAGGGGGCGAGAGCCCCCTCCCAGGTATCACGCCCGCGCCCGGAGCATCGACCATGGCCCGCAAACCCGCAGCCCCGCCCGCCGGCGCGCCCGAGTGGGTCCTGACCTACGGCGACATGATGTCGTTGCTCCTGTGCTTCTTCATCATGCTCGTGGCCCTGAGCGAGATCAAGGAGGAGGACAAGTTCAAGGCCATCGCCACCGAGATCCAGAAGGCCTTCGGCATCCAGGGCGGCGCCTCGGGCACCAACCCCACCGACGCGGCCAAGAACCTGATCAAGGTCCTCGAGAGCATGGCCGCCA